>NZ_JBAKFR010000006.1:0-219292 GCF_053484295.1 Martelella sp. AMO21009 | reverse complement strand
AAATCACACCAAAACGGAATCCCATACGATTCATTCATCGCGCCTGATGCTCTAAGCCTGAAGGGCACCAGAGCCTGCTCCAATGAACCGGCTCCCCTTTTGGGGAGCCGGTTGGCAGTGGCCGGCGGCGCGGCAGGTCACATGAAGTCGCGCGGGATGCGCTGTTCGAACGCCTTCGTGAAGATTTCCTGCTCGCCTTCGAAGGCCGTCACGCTTGCCGCGATGATCCAGTCGTTTTCGGTGCAGCGCATTGTCGTGGTGGTCCTTGTCGAGACCGTCCATCCGTCGCGTTCAAGCCGGATTCTCCAGTCGATATCGCCCGTCATGGACAGCGGGTCGTTGGGATCGATGGCCCAGTCCTCGTTGCGGATTTCCTGGGTGCGCAATCCATTTTGCGGATGCACTTCCAGCCCGGTGTCCTCGTAGATACGATAGTGCGTCAGGCCGGTGACCAGATCCTTTTCGACCGATCGGCGGGTTTCCTCCGGCTGGCGCATTTCATATTGCGGCAGCGGATCTGGGTTTTCCGGCTCGGCGACGGCGATGCGCTCGTGTGCGCCCAGAAGCGGCAGGGCAAGACGGATGCTGGCGGTATCGATCGTCAGCCCCGGTGCCTCGGGCGATGGCAGGATGATCGGCCAGTAGCTCGTCGAAAGCGCGAGCTTGATGCGATGGCCCGGCGCGAAGCGATAGCCCATGGCGTCAAGCTGCATGGCAATGCGCGTCTTCTCGCCGCGGGGCATGGTGGCCGGGGTTTCGTTGCCGTTGCGATGGGCGAGGTTCAGGACGCCGTAGCAGGCGCGGGTCTCCGTGCCGTCGGGATGGACATCGATGATCCGCACGGCGAGGTTTTCCCAGTCGCCCTCGCAGACGACATCGACGGTAAGTTCCGGCGCGCCGAGATAGACGGCCTCTTCCGCAAGTGGTGCGGTCTGGAAGATCAGCGAACCGCCGTTGTCGACCCGCTGGTCGCCGGCGATTTCCGCGTCGGGCTTCAACGTGAACCACTCGCCGCCGCTGATGCCGGTATCGAGCGGCGAACGCAGATAGATGTCGCCCGTGCCTTCGCTGGCGCCGGTCGCGTTGAGCGTGCCGTCGGCACCAACTGTCAGCGTGTCTGTCTGCGGCGCTTCCCAGGCCTGTTTGGCGACCCAGTAGCCGGGATCGCGGTCGCGCCTGAGCGCCGGGCGCGGTCCGTCGAGAATATAGGCGCGCATTTGCGGGAGCTGTTCAGCACCGTTGTCGGCGTCATCCAGCCAGCGTTTCCACCAGGCGATGGCCTCGGCGTGGAAGTCCATGCGCGGTTTCGGCCAGGCGAAATGCGGATATTTGTGCACCCACGGGCCGACAATCGCCTTGCCCCTTTCGCCGAGGCCCTCGATCGCCTTCAGCGGCGTGTTGCGATAGCCGTCCGCCCAGCCGGCGATCACCAGCGCGGGAACGGGAAAGCCGTCGAAATCCTCGCAGATCGAGCCATGTTTCCAGAATTCGTCGCGGCGCTGATGGGCGAGCCATTCCTCCATGAAGAAGGGCTGGCCTTCCAGCCGCTCCAGCCACATTTCCTTCCAGCGATCGCCGACCAGATCGATATCCGGGGTGCGCGACTGATAGGCGAACATTGTGCCCGCCCATGAAAGCTGCGCGGAAAGATGCGTGCCGTTCTTGTAGTGGATGTCGTCATTGTAGCGGTCGACGGTGGAGGCGATCGAGATCACGGCCTTCAACTGCGGCGGCTTAAGGGCGGCCACCTGCAGGCAGTTGAACCCGCCCCAGGAAATGCCCATCATGCCGACATTGCCGTTCGACCAGGGCTGTGCGGCGATCCATTCGAGAATTTCACAGGCATCGGAGAGTTCGCGCGGGGTGTATTCGCCATCGATGACGCCGTCGGATTCACCCGAACCGCGGATATCGACCCGCACACCGGCAATGCCGGCGGCGGCAAAGACCGGATAGGTGGATTCATCGCGCGGGTCGGTTCCGCCGCGCTTGCGATAGGGCAGATATTCCAGCACGGTTGGCACCGGCTTGTCAGCCGCGCCGTCCGGCATCCAGATTCGCGTTGCGAGCCGCGTGCCGTCCTTGAGCGTGATCCACTGGTCCTCGGACGTCGTAAAACCTTGTTTCGCCATGGTTTTGACCTTTTCGTATTCGGTTCTGTCGGTAGGGGGCGCGGGCCGGAGGGGCGGCCCGGCCGGAATGTGTCAGTTGCCGGCGCTGGAAGTCCTGCGGCTGGCAAGCACCTCTTCCAGCCAGCCGATCTTCATTTCGGGCACGGATTTCAACAGCAGATCGGTATAGTCGTCGAAGGGCGGGGACAGCGCCTCCGCCTTGGGGCCGAAACGGACCAATTTGCCCTGATGCATCACCGCAACGCTGTCGGCAATCGCCCGGACAATGGCGATGTCGTGGGTGATGAAGATGTAGGACAGCTGCTTTTCCTTCTGAAGCTGCAAGAGCAGTTTCAAAATGCCATCGGCCACCAGCGGGTCGAGCGCCGAGGTCGGCTCGTCGCAGATGATCAGCTCCGGCCGTGCAGCCAGGGCGCGGGCAATCGCCACGCGCTGTTTCTGGCCGCCGGAAAGCTCAGCGGGGTAACGGTCGTAGAAACCGCTGCCCATCTCGATCTGCTCGAGCAGTTCGTTGACGCGGCCGCGGCGGGCCGAACCGCGCAGGCCCTCGTAGAAGGTCACCGCCCGGCCGATGATGCCGCCGACCGTCTGGCGCGGGTTCATCGCTGTATCGGCCATCTGGTAGATCAACTGAAGCCGGCGCAGCTCCTCGCGGCTGCGGCTCTTCAGCGCCGGCGGCAGGTCTTTTCCATTGAAACGCACGCTGCCGGCCGTTGGCGGCAGAAGCCCGGTGGCAACCCGCGCCAGCGTCGATTTGCCCGAGCCGGACTCGCCGACAATCGCAAGCGTCTGACCCTTGGGAACATGCAGCGAGACATCGAACAGCACCGGCATGGTGCCGTAGGAGGCCGAGATGTTGTTCATCTCGAAGAAGCGGTCGGACTGGTCGGCGGCCTCGTCATGACGGATCGCGCGGACATTCACCAGTTCGCGGGTGTATTCGGCATCGGGGTTTTCGATGATCTTTTCAACGCTGCCATATTCCACGGTCTCGCCATTGCGCAGCACCATGATGTCATCGGCGACCTGGGCCACCACCGCGAGGTCGTGGGTGATGTAGAGCGCGGCGGTTCCGGTCCTGGCAATCGCGTTCTTGATGGCGGCCAGAACGTCAATCTGGGTGGTGACGTCGAGCGCCGTGGTTGGCTCGTCGAAGACGATCAGTTCCGGGCGGCTGCAGAGCGCCATCGCCGTCATCGCCCGCTGCAACTGCCCGCCGGAGACCTGATGAGGGTAGCGGTTGCCGAAGCTTTCCGGGTCCGGCAGGCCGAGAATGCCGAAAAGCTCGATAGCCCGCCGGCGGGCCTCGCCGCGGCTCATCAGCCCGTGGCGCACGGTCGCCTCGATCACCTGATCGCCGAGCTTGTGGGCCGGGTTGAACGAGGCTGCCGCCGATTGCGAGACGTAGCAGACCCGCGCGCCGCGCAGCGCCCGCGTGCCGGATTTGCCGAGCTTCAGGATATCGACGCCGTCCAGCAGCACCTCGCCGCCGGTGATGGTGACGCCGCCGCGCCCATAGGCGAGCGGTGAAAGCCCGATGGTGGACTTGCCAGCGCCCGATTCCCCGATCAGACCGAGCACCTTGCCGCGTTCCAGCGTGAAGCTCACGCCCTTGACGATTTCGATCGGATGCGGCCGTTCGCCCGGCGGATAGGCCATCGCGCCGATCTGCAGGTTGCGGACCTGAAGCAGAGGGGTTTCGCCCTGTGTTTGAAGCTCAGCCACCGCGGCCTCCTTTCAGGCTGGATGTTGGTTTCAGCAGCCAGTCGACGACGAGATTGATGGAGATGGTGAGCGCGGCAATCGCGGCTCCCGGCACCAGAGCGGCGGACACGCCGAAGATGATGCCGTCCTTGTTGTCCTTGACCATGCCGCCCCAGTCGGCGGTCGGCGGCTGGATGCCGAGCCCGAGGAAAGACAGGGTGGAGATGAACAGCACGGCGAAGGCGAGCCGCAGGCCGAATTCGGCCAGCAGCGGCGTCATCGCGTTGGGCAGGATCTCGCGGAACACGATCCAGACCGTCTTCTCGCCGCGCAATCTCGCCGCCTCGACGAAATCCATGACCGCGATGTCGAGCGCCAGCGCCCGGCCGAGGCGGAAGACGCGGGTGGAATCGAGCACCGCCATGACCACGATCAGCACGAGCAGGTTCTGCGGCAGCGCCGCCAGCACGATCAGCGCGAAGATCAGCGTCGGGATCGACATCATCAGGTCGTTGAGGCGCGACAGGCCCATGTCGATCATCCCGCGCGTGACGGCCGCGACGAAGCTCAGGACAACCCCAAGCGAGAAGGCGAGAACGGTGGCGCAGATCGACACGAACAGCGTCATGCGCGCGCCATAGATCATGCGCGACAGCAGGTCCCGGCCGAGATTGTCGGTCCCGAGCGGAAAAGCCGCGCTCGCCGCCTCCCAGGGGCTTCCGACAACCTGGTTTTCGCCGTAGGGCGCGAGAAAGGGCGCAAAGACGGCGGCGATGACGGCAATGGCGATACCGGCCATGCCGATCCACGCCGTCAGCGGAATGGATCGTATGTTCATCGTGGATGCCTCAGGCGCGGATTGACGAGAATGGAAAGGATATCGGCGACCATGTTGAGCAGAATGTAGATCGACGCGAACACCAGCCCGCAGCCCTGCACCACCGGCAAGTCGCGTATCGTCACCGCATCGACCATGTACTGCCCCATGCCGGGGTAGACGAAAACCACCTCGACCACGACGACGCCGACGATCAGATAGGCGAGGTTGAGGGCCACGACATTGATGATCGGCGCCAGCGCGTTGGGGGCGGCATGTTTGACGATTGCCCGCAACGCCCCGATGCCTTTCAGCTCGGCGGTCTCCATATAGGCGGAGGACATCACATTGATGATCGCCGCCCGCGTCATCCGCATCATGTGGGCGAGCACCACCAGCACCAGCGTCGCCACCGGCAGGATGATGACCTGAAGCTTCTGCCACAGGCTCATACTGTCATAGACCGTGGCCGGAAAGGCCGCGACCGGATGCTGGACCACGAACACCATGATCAGCAGATAGGCGACGAAGAATTCCGGCAGCGAGACGGCGGCGAGCGAAACGAGGTTGATCAGCCGGTCCGCCAAACGGTCGCGATAGAGCACGGCGAGAAGGCCGAGGCCGACGGCGAGCGGAACGGCGATCACCGCCGCCGCGCCCGCCAGAAGCAGCGAGTTGCCGAGCCGGGCGGCAATCTGGCCGCTGACGGACTGGCCGCTTGCCCAGGAGGTGCCGAAATCGCCATGCAATATGCCGACGAGCCAGTCGAAATAGCGGGTCACGAGCGGCTGGTCGAGACCGAATTCGGCGCGCAGATTGGCGATCGCCTGCGGTGTTGCCGCCTGGCCGAGATAGGTCTCGGCGAAGTCGCCTGGCAGGATTTCGATACCGGCGAAAATCAGGATCGAACTGGCGAGAAGCAGGCCGATCCCGAGCACGATCCGCTCGCCGATGCGGCTTGCCATGGGAAAGCGCGCGCGCAGGACCACGAGGGGGCCGGGCGGCGGCGCGCCGACAGGGGCGGTTGGGGTTGGTTGCGTTTCTGTCATGGGGGTGTGAAAGCCGCGGCGTGATCCCGCGGCTTCCTCTTTTTCTCGGATCAGGAAACGAGCCAGACGCGGCTGGCGATCTGTCCGTTGGACAGGTCGTTGCCGACATCATCGATCCAGCCCTGCATCTTCACCGAGCGGGCGTTGAGGTAATTATTGAACACCGGTAGGATGAGGCCGCTATTGTCGCGCACCATGATCGCCATCTGGCGGTAGAGCGCGCGGCGCTTGTCCTGATCGGTCTCGGCGCGGGCCTCAAGCAGCATCCTGTCGAATTCGGGGTCCTTGAAACGGGTATCGTTCCAGGTCGAGGTCGAAAGCTGGGTCGTGGTGTAGCGGATATCCTGGGTCGCACGGCCGCCCCAATAGGAGGCGCAGAACGGCTTCTTGTTCCACACATTCGACCAGTATCCGTCGGCCGGCTCGCGCTGGAGCTGGAGGTCGATGCCCGCTTCCTTGGCATTGGCCTGGAACAGCACGGACGCATCGACCGCGCCGGTGAAGGCGGCATCGGAGGTGCGCAGCAGGATCGGGCCTTCATGGCCGGATTTCTTGAAGTAGTGCGCCGCTTCTTCCGGGTCGTAGGCGCGCTGCGGGATATCGGTCGGGGCCAGCGCATAGGCATCATTGACCGGATAGTCATTGCCGAGCGTGCCATAGCCGCCGAGTACCGTGTTCAGCATCGCCTCGCGGTCGATGGCGAGCTTCAGCGCCATTCTGAGATCATTGTTGTCGAAGGGCGCGGTGTCGCCATGCATCAGGAAGGAATAGAAGCCCTTGCCCTTGGTGCTGATCGTTTCGATATTCGGCGCCCGCGACAGCAAGGACATCGTCTTCGGGCTCAGCGTGTTGATGAAATGCACCTTGCCGGACGAAAGTGCGGCGATGCGGGCGGTGTTGTCGTTGATGACCAGAACCTCGACGCTGTCGACGAAGCCGCGATCCTCGTTCCAGTCATCCTCATTCTTCGAAAAGGTGATGCGGATGCCCGGCTCGAAGCTCTCCAGCTTATAGGGGCCCGTGCCGATGGCGCTGTTGGGATCGTCCATGCCGCCGTTTTTCTGGACCTGCAGATGATAGTCGGTCAGCATCAGCGGCAGGTCGGCATTGCCATTCTTCAGCGTGATCACCAGATCGCCGCCGCTTTCCTCAATGGTCTCGATCTCTTCGAGAAGGCCGAGCGCTGCGGAGGTGGAATCCTTGTCGGAATGGCGGCGGAGCGTCTGGGCGGCATCGTTGACGGTGAACGGCGTGCCGTCATGAAAGCGCACATCCTTGCGCAGCTTGAAGGTCCAGGTCTTCGCGTCGTCGGAAGAGGTCCAGCTTTCGGCAAGGCTCGGCAGCGCCTCACCGGACACCGGATCGGTGGTCACCAGCCGGTCGCCCCAGGTGAAGCCGACCAGGAACATGGTGCTGCCGGCATAGGTGCCGGGGTCGAGAATATCGGTTGTCTGGCCGCCGTCGAGGCCGAGAACGAGATGACCGCCGCGCTGCGGCTCTTTGGCCGCAAGACTCTCGCGCGGGATCAGCAGGCCGGACGCGGACGCCGCGAACCCGGCCGCGGCCGCGGAGGCAAGAAAGGCGCGGCGGTTAAGGCCGGTCTGCGGAATGGAGGATTTCTTGTTTTTCATCTGGTTTCCCCTGTTTGTGAGCATTGCATTCGTGCCGCTGCAAGAAAGCGGCCATGATATTCTAAATTTGCCGTGGCGGAATGCCTAAAGGCGCAGTTGACGATACCGTCAAAGATCATGGGCGATGACATAAGCAGGTTGCGGAAGCCAGACAACTTCGCTTATTGAAGCGGTTTGACGCTATTTGACGCCATCAAGGCCAGGATCGAGACCCGATGACATCACGCGATAACAGTCCCTTTGCGGCCAATCTGCGGTTCGCCTGCAATACCCGTCCGTCGATCACGGCGATCTGTCGTGAAATCGGAATCAACCGGCAGCAGTTCAATCGTTATCTCGCGGGCCAATCCCGCCCGTCGCCTTATAATACAGGGAAAATCGCGCGTTATTTCGGTCTGAAACCGCAGGATTTCCTGGCGTCGGAAAAACGGTTTCAGGAAACATTCAATGCGCCGGTCGACAGCGATGGGCCATTCTCTCTGCTGCGGAATGGCTTTCCCGGCAATCTGCCGGAATTGCGCCAGTATGTGGGCTATTACCAGCTTTTCCACCGGACGCTGTCATGGCCGGGAAAGATCGTCTGCAGCTGTGCCAGGATCGAGGAAAAGAACGGTCAGATCACGGTGAAGTCGATCGAGCGTATTCATGACCGTGAATCCGAAATCCGGCAGTTTTCGAAATATAACGGATTGGCCGCATTCTGGCGCCAGCGGCTGTTTATCATCGAGCGCGGCGTGGGCGAGCATTCCTTTATTTGCCAGACGACCCTGATGCCGTTCGCCGAGCATCAGCGCACCTACCTGCACGGCGTCACCACCGGCGTTTCATGGCGCCAGCAGAACGTCCCCTATTCCACGCGCATCATCTGGCGGGCAGTTGGCTCGAACCCGGACAAACGCCGGCTTTTGGAAGGCTGCGGCCTTGCGGACGAGAAATCGACAAGGCTGCCGCTGCCGGTCCGCCGCTATCTGAGCGGCGAAGGCGAATACCACAGGATCGTCGCTGCCCGGTAGACCCCGGTCGCCGTCGACCACGGCGGATGTCGCCTTGCGGCGCTCAATATAGCGGAAAGTTATATTTCCCGTTGTTTTCCGCATTTGACTTGATGCGGTTATGGCGGCGTTATGTGCGAGAGGAGCGCGACCCCGCCCGAGGGAGAAGGGTGGCCGCGAAACAGGAGGAGGTCGGTCCGGCGTCCCGGATCGATGATGGCTGCCCGCGCACAACGGGCTGTCTCCTGTTGTCATATCAGCAGGCAGGGAGGTTTTGATAATGCTGGAGCAGATGTTCGACGTGCGCGGTCAATCCGTGATCGTGACCGGCGGGGCCAGCGGCATCGGCCGCGCCTATGCCGAGATCATGGCCGCCCAGGGCGCGCGGGTCTGCATCTTCGATCTGGATCAGGCGGGCACCGAGAAGACCGTCAGCGAAATCAAGGTCACGGGCGGCGATGTCTGGGGTCTGAAGGTCGATGTCGCCGACCGTCCCGGACTGGCGGCGGCCTTCGATGAAGTGGCCGAAAAACACGGCCGCATCGACACGGTCTACGCCAATGCAGGCATTGATCCGGGACCGGGCTTCATGACGCCCACGGGCGAACGCAACCCCGACGGCGCGATCGAGAACATTCCCGACGAGCAGTGGGACCGGGGCATCGAGATAAACCTCACCTCGGTCTACAGCACGGTCAAGAACGCCGTGCGCCACATGAAGCCGAACGGCGGCGGGCAGATCATCGTAACCTCGTCGATCGCCTCGGAAATCAACGAAAGCATTGTCGGAACGTCCTACATGCCGGCCAAGGCCGCGGTGAACCATTTCGTGCGCCACATGGCGATGGAGCTCGGCGCTTACGGCATCCGCGTCAACGCGATCCTGCCGGGCCCGTTCATCACCAATATCGCCGGCGGCCGGCTGCGCAACAAGGAAGACCGCGCCGCATTCGAGGCGCAGTCCCTGATCGGCCGGATCGGCGATGTCGAGGATATCAAGGGCCTGGCGCTGCTGCTGGCTTCGCCGGCCGGATCCTACATGACCGGCTCACTGGTGGTCATCGATGGCGGCTCGCTGATCCGCATGACGTGACAGGCAAATGGGCGTGCGGCCTGCCAGGGAGCGGCGGGCGATGCGCCAATCAATAGGGAGAGGAGAACGGAAATGGCTTACATCAATAAACTGATCCGGCCCACCCGCCGCGGCGTGCTGCGCGGCATGGGTGCCGGCCTTGCGGCGAGCGTTCTGGGGGCGCCGGCGGTGCTGCGCGCCCAGACGGCGGGCAAGATCCGCATGGGATATATCACGCCCGAAACCGGGCCGCTCGGCCTGTTCGGGGAAACCGACGGCTACACCGTCCAGAAGATCCGCGAGGCGCTGGGCGGGAAGCTGCAATCGGCCAATGGCGATGTCTACGAGCTCGAAATTCTCGAGCGCGACAGCCAGTCGAACCCGAACAAGGCCGCCGAAATCGCCGGTGACCTGATCCTGAACGACGAAGTGCATCTTCTGGTGCCGGCATCGACCACCGATACCATCCTGCCGGCCATGGAGCAGGCCGAGCTCTACGAGACGCCGTCGATCTCGGCGGGCGCGCCGTGGCAGGCGGTGATCATGCCGCGCGGCGGCGGCGAATTCGACTGGACCTACCATTTCTTCTGGGGTCTGGACGAGGCGCTGAACACCTTTGTCGGCCTGTGGAACGGGCTTGAGACCAACCGCAAGGTCGGCATGCTGTTTCCGCAGAACATCGACGGCGAGACCTGGGGCAACGAGGAATACGGCCTGCCCGTGCCGACCCGCGCCGCGGGCTACGAGGTCACCATCCCCGGCT
This sequence comes from Martelella sp. AMO21009, assembly GCF_053484295.1. Classification (NCBI taxonomy): domain Bacteria; kingdom Pseudomonadati; phylum Pseudomonadota; class Alphaproteobacteria; order Hyphomicrobiales; family Aurantimonadaceae; genus Martelella; species Martelella sp. AMO21009. The sequence goes on along the minus strand of NZ_JBAKFR010000006.1, from coordinate 209,132 downwards.
ATTTCCAGCCGCGCACCAATGACTTCTCGGCGCAGATCGCAACGTTCAAGCAGGCCGGCTGCGATATCATCGGCGGCATCACCTATCCGGACGATCTGAAGACCTTCGTGACCCAGTGCAACCAGCAGGGCTTCAAGCCGAAGGCGGTAACCGTGGCGGCAGCGCTGCTGTTCCCGGGCAGCGTCGAGGCGATGGGGCCGCTCGGCAACGGCATGACGACCGAGGTGTGGTGGACGCCGGCCTTCCCCTTCAAGTCTTCGATTACCGGGCAGACCAGCCGGGAGATCGCCGATCAGTGGGAAAGCGAGCAGAACCGCCAGTGGACGCAGCCGCTCGGCTATTCGCACAGCGTGCTGGAAGTCGCGATCGACGTGCTCAAGCGTTCGGCCGATCCTCTGGATCGCGAGGCCAATCGCGAGGCGCTGGCGGCGACCGATCTCGACACCGTGGTCGGCCATATCAACTTTTCGGGCCAGCCGCACAAGAATGTCTGCACCACGCCGATCTTCGGCGGCCAGTGGGTCAAGGGCGAGAAATGGCCTTACGACCTCAAGATCGTGGACAACAGCGTCAACCAATTGTTCGAGCCGCAGCAGAAGATCGTGGCGCTGAACTGGTAGGATGCAGATGCAACAGCCAACAGGCGAACGCCAACGGCTTCTTCAGGCCCGGAACGTATCGAAAAGCTTCGGCGCGTTCCGGGTGCTGCACGATGTCGACTTTGATGTCTATCGCGGCGAAGTGCTGGGAATCCTCGGCCCCAACGGCGCCGGCAAGACCACGCTGTTCAACATGATCAGCGGCGACCTGAAGCCCTCCGGCGGAGAGATCAGGCTTGGGGAGGTTCTGCTGAAAGGCGAGCCGCCCCACCGCCGCTGCCAGATGGGGATCGGCCGGACCTATCAGATTCCGCAGCCCTATTCGGGAATGACGACCTTCGAAAACCTGCTCGTCGCCTCGGCCTTCGGCGGCGGCCGGTCCGAGGCCGAGAGCTATGAGTTTTGCGCGCAGGTGCTGCGTGATTGCGAATTGCTGAACAAGGCCAATGCCCTGGCCGGTTCCCTGCCGCTTCTCGACCGCAAGCGGCTGGAGCTTGCCCGGGCGCTGGCCTCGGGGCCCAAGCTTCTGTTGCTGGACGAAATCGCCGGCGGGCTGACCGACGAGGAATCGAAGGAGCTCGTCGCCCTGATTGCACAGATTCGCGATCGCGGCGTCACCATCATCTGGATCGAGCATGTTCTGCATGCGCTGATGGCGGTGGCGGATCGGCTTCTGGTGCTGAATTTCGGCGAGAAAATCGCGGAAGGCGACCCCAAGACCGTCATCGCGAACCCCGATGTCATGCGGGTTTATATGGGGGTCGAGGCATGACGGAATTATTGTCAACACATGGTCTGGTTGCCCGCTACGGCGATTTTCAGGCGCTTTACGATGTCGATGTCGCCATCGACGAAGGCGAGATCATCGCGCTGATCGGCGCCAACGGAGCCGGCAAGTCGACCTTCCTGCGGGCGGTCATGGGGCTGTTGCCCGTAAAGCCCGACATGGTGAGCCTCGACGGCCGGCCCATCGGCGGCACGCCCACCGACCAGATGGTGCAGAAAGGGGTCGCCATCGTTCCGGAGGGGCGGCGGCTGTTCACCGGCATGTCGGTCAACGACAATCTGCGCGTGGCCATGGACCAGGTCGGCAGCAAGGGCCGCAAGGGCGGCTGGACGCTGGACAGGGTGCAGAAGCTCTTTCCCATTCTGGAGGAGAAGGGCCGCGTGGCCGTTCAAAACCTCTCCGGCGGCCAGCAGCAGATGGTCTCGATCGGCCGCGCCTTGCTGTGCCAGCCGCGCCTGTTGCTGTGCGACGAGATCAGTCTCGGCCTCGCGCCCAAGGTCATCCGCGAGATGTATGCCGTCCTGCCTGAAATCAGGGCGCAGGGGACGTCGATCGTGCTGGTCGAGCAGGATGTCGGGCTGGCGAAGAGCGCCTCCGACCGGCTCTATTGCATGCTCGAGGGACGCGTGACGCTGAGCGGACGCTCCGGCGAGGTCACGCGCGAACAGATCAGTGAAGCCTATTTCGGGGGTGGCCATGCAGTGGTTTGACGCACTTGTACAGGGCATCCTGCTGGGCGGGATGTATGCGCAATACGCGCTGGGAATGGCCTTGATGTTCGGGGTCATGCGGATCGTGAATGTCAGCCATGGCGATCTGGTGATCCTGCTGTCGCTGATCGGCATTTCGCTGGCCTCGGCCTTCGGGCTGGGACCGTTCACGGTGATGGCGGCGCTGGTGCCGCTGGCGGTGGCCATGGGCTGGCTTCTCCAGCGCGCGGTGCTGAACCGGGTGGTGGGCGAGGACCCGCTGCCGTCGCTGATCGCGACCTTCGGCCTGTCGCTGGCGCTGCAGAACCTGATGCTGCAGATCTGGTCGGCCAACAGCCGCTCGCTGCCGGGCGGCGGGATTGAAAGCCAGTCGATCCAGATCGGCGGCATCTATATCGGCCTTCTGCCGGTGCTCGTCCTGCTGGTCGCGGCCGGCTTGACGCTGGCGCTCGACCTGATGCTGAAGCGCATGCGTTTCGGCCGGGCGCTCCGGGCCGCCGCCGCGGATGTCGAGGCCGCGTCGATGACCGGGGTCAACGCGAAAACCGTCTATGCCACGGCAACGGCAATCGCGGTCGGCATTCTCGGCTTTGCCGCCGTGTTTCAGGCGCTGCGTTCGACGGTTGCGCCCGCCGATGGCGGTGCGCAGCTGATCTACGCCTTCGAAGCGGTGATCATCGGCGGCATGGGTTCGGTCTGGGGCGCGTTCGCCGGCTCGATGGTGCTGGGCATCGCGCAGGCGGTCGGTTTCCGCCTGGATCCCGGCTTCGGCGTTCTGGCCGGCCATCTCGTCTTCCTGCTGATTCTAGCCGTGCGCCCTCAGGGCCTGTTCGGGAGAGCGTGAATCATGACTTCTCATTCGATCTCACCCGGCGCGGATGCAGCGCAGATCAGCATCAAGGTCCGGCGTCAGACCCTTTCCGGGATCATCGCGTTGAGCCTGTTCGTGTTCGCTCTGGTGGCGCTCGCGGCCATGCCGTGGTGGGCCAAGACCGGCACGATCCGAATGGTGCTCGAACTGTGCTGCTACATTCTGGCGGCGCAGATGTGGAACCTGCTCGCCGGCTATGCCGGGCTGGTCTCGGTCGGCCAGCAGGCGTTCATGGGCGCGGCCGGCTATGCGCTGTTCGTCATGGCGCAGACCTTCGGCATCAACCCGTTCCTTGCCATCGGCCTGTCGCTGCTGGCGCCCGCGGTGCTGGCCGTTCCCTGCTACATGCTGCTGCATCGGCTGGACGGCCCCTACTTTGCCATCGGCACATGGGTGGTCGCCGAGGTGTTCCGTCTCGTGGCCTCCAATCTTGGATGGGTCAATGCAGGGGCCGGCATGTCCCTGGGCGTGATGCGCGACTACTCCGCCTTTGAGCGCAACATCGCCATGTCGCTGCTCTGCGCGCTGATGATCCTCGTCGCCATCGGCGGCGGCTACTGGTTCCTGCGCTCGCGCTTCGGCCTTGCGCTGATCGCCATGCGGGACAACCCGGTGGCGGCTGCAAGCCAGGGCGTCAATGTCCGTCGCCTGCGCTTCATGGTCTATATCGCGGCGGCGGTGGGATGCGGCTTTGCCGGCTCGGTCTATTTCATGGCGCAGTTGCGCATCAATCCCGCCTCGGCCTTTGACCCGATGTGGTCCAATGTCGCGATCTTCATCGTCATGATCGGCGGGATCGGCACGATCGAAGGCGTGCTGATCGGCGCGCTCATCTATTTCATCGCGGATCGTTATTTCGGCGAATATGGCGCGAGCTACTTCATCGTGCTCGGCGTGATGACCGTGCTGGTCGCGCTCTATGCCCGCACCGGCATATGGGGGATGATCTCCAAGCGCTGGGACGCGCCGTGGTTTCCGATCCGGCGCCATCTGATTGTCGAGAAGGAGGAGAGCCCATGAAGGCCGTCATCTTCGACAAGGCCGGTCAGCCCCTGCGCGTCGGCGACAGGCCCGATCCGACGCCGGCGCCCGACGAGGTCGTGCTGAAGGTCGCCGCCTGCGGCATCTGCGGCAGCGACCTGCATATGAGCGTCGATCCAGAGCCCTTCGGCATTGCCGGCGATTTCGTGCTCGGCCATGAAATCGCGGGCGAGGTGGTGGCAACCGGCGGCGGCGTCGACACGCTGAAGGCGGGCGATCTGGTCGCCGTGGTGCCGATGCGCGGCTGCGGACATTGCCCGCGTTGTCTTGCCGGCGATCCCGCGCGCTGCCCGGACATGACGCTGATCGGCGGCGGCTATGCGGACTATGTCTGCGTCGCCGCCCGCCAGTGCCGCGTGCTTCCCGAGGGCGTTGCGGCAAGCGATGCCGCGCTCGCCGAGCCGCTTTCGGTGGCGCTGCACTGCATCGTCCGCTCCGGCATGAAGCCGGGCGACCGCGTCGCCATTCTCGGCGCCGGGCCGATCGGTCTGCTGGTGGCGTTCTGGGCGCGGCGGCTGGGGGCTGCAAGCGTGGTGATGGCCGATCTCTACGACCATCAGGCCGATCGCGCCCGCGCGCTGGGTGCTACGGGCTTTGCACTTTCGGGCGCAGGTCTTTCCGAAAACCTGAGCGATCAGTGCGGCGGCCCGCCCGATATCGTCTTCGAATGCGTCGGCAAGCCCGGCCTGTTGCAGGCGGCCGTCGAGGCCGTGCGGCTGCAGGGCAAGGTGATCGGCGTCGGGCTTTGCATCGGCGGCGATCAATGGGACCCGTTCGTGGCGCTTTCCAAGGAGATCGACCTGATCTTCTCGGCCTTTTTCCACCAGGGCAATGAATTCGGCGTGGCGCTCGACGCGCTTGCCAAGGGAGCCGTGGTCGCGCCGCAGGCGATCATTACCGACCGCATCGGGCTTTCGCCCGTGCCCCAGGTCTTCGAAGGCCTGCGCCGGCGTACCACGCAATGCAAGGTACTGATCCAGCCCGAACTTGTCTGAAGGAGAAGATATGACTGTTCAGTTTGAGACATCAGAATACGAGATCGGCGGTGTTCACACCGTGGTGAAGGCCGTCGGCAAGGGCAAGCCGGTGCTGTTCCTGCATGGCGCGGCGACGCTGGAAGGCTTCGATTTCGCCGCAGGGCTTTCCGACCGGTTTCGGGTCTATTGCCCGAGCCATCCGGGCATGGGCTATTCCGGCGATGCGCCGCATGTTTCAGGAACGATGGATTTGATCATCCATTATCTGAACCTGCTCGACGCGATGGACCTGCCGGAAAAGCCGCATCTGATCGGCTTCTCGATGGGCGGCTGGCTCGCCACGGAACTCGCCGCCGTTGCCGGCGACCGGTTCGACCGCATCGTGCTGCTCGCGCCGGCCGGCCTCAACGATCCCGATCATCCCGCGACCGATCTCGGATCGATCGCGCCGCAGGATCTTCCGGGCTTTCTCGCGCATGACCCCAAGGTGGCGCTGCGCTATTTCCCCGATGGGTCCGATGCCGGTTTCGCCGAAAAATTCGGCGCCGATCGCGCCCGCGAGGGTGAAACCGTCGGGCGGATCTGCGCGCCCTTCGGCATGGGGCACCCCAATCTCAGCCGCATGCTCGCCCGGATCGCCAACCCGACGCTGGTGGCCTGGGGCGATGAGGACAGGCTTCTGCCGGCCAGCCAACTGCCCTTGTGGGTGGAGGCGCTGCCGAACGGCCAGGCTCTGCTGATCGAGGGCGCCGGCCATCTGCTGCTTCAGGAGCAGCCCGATAGCGTGACAAAAATCGGCGATTTTCTCGCCGGACAAACACCGTAGGAGGAGATGACATGAACAAACATGTGAAGCCCGGATACTGGGGCGACAGCGTCGATTATCGCGACATCCTGAAAAAGATCGAGGAAATCGGCCCGACGCTTGAAGCCAATGCGCCGGCCGACGAGGAAGCCGGCGAACTGACGAAGGAAAGCTTCGAGGCTCTGAAACCGCTGCGTTTCTCGCATCTGATGGCAACCGAAGAGCTCGGCGGCGCTCAGATGCGCCCGACCGAGGTTCTGCAACTGATCGAGGCGGTGACCTGGTGGTCGGGTTCGGCCGGCTGGGTATCCATGGTGCATTGCTGCATCGGCGCGATGTCGGCGGCTTTTCTGCCCGACAGCGCGGTCGAACGCCTGTTCGAGCCCGGCAGCGAAAATCGCTTCTCGGGCCAGGGCGCGCCGCTCGGCATGCTCAAGAAGGTCGATGGCGGCTACACGCTGACCGGCAAGTGGAGCTACGGCTCGGGCTTCAGCCATGCGACCTGGTCGCATTCGGCCTGCTTCGTCGATGACGGCAGCGGCAAGCCGGCCAAGGATGCCGACGGCAACGTCATCGTCATGTGCGCCCACGCGCCGATCGGCGAGCATGAACAGCTCGGCAACTGGGACGTGCTCGGCCTCAAGGGCACCGGTTCGATCGACTATTCCGCCAAGGACGTGTTCATTCCCGATGATCTGGTGTTTCCGATCCTGTCGGCGCCGCCGCAGCGCCTGAAGGAGCTGTTCAGCCTCGGCATTGTCGGCCTGGCATCGATCGGTCACACCGGCTGGGCCATGGGCACGGGCCGGCGGATGCTGGACGAAATCGCCAAATTCGCCCGCAGCAAGTCCGGCCGCGCCGGCATGCTCGGGGAAAGCGAGAAGTTCTGGTACGACTACGGTCGCGCGGAAGCCAGCTATCGCGCTGCGCGGGCCTTCGTCATGGAAGTCTGGGGCGATATCGAGGCCAGCGCCGAGGCGGGCAAGATGATGACCACCCGTCAGGTCAGCCTCGTTCATCTCGCCAAGGCCCAGATCCACGAAGTCGGCGTCGATGTCTGCAACTTCGCCTACCGCGCATCAGGCGGGGCGGGGCTCCGTGCGGGCGTGATCCAGCGCACCCTTCGCGACATGATGGTGGCGGCGAACCACTTCACCATCGCGCCGTCGATCGTGACCTCCGCCGGCCGCGAGATCGGCGGCCTTTGGTCCGACCGGACCTGGCAGTTCTACGATCTGATCGAGAAGAAATAATCAAAGGCCGGGGCGCGCTGTCGTGCCCCGGCCAAACAGACTGCCGGAGTAATGCCTGATGCCTGAACACCATACCGTCGCCGAAGCCTTTCGTGAGGCTTTCCGTTGCCACCCAGCGGGCGTCGCGGTGATCACCGCCGATCCCGGCGATCAGCCGGTGGCGATGACCGTGTCCTCGCTGATTTCCGTCAGTGGGTCGCCGCCGACCATCGCCTTTTCGCTTTCGGCGCGCTCGCGCTCCACGGCAACGGTGCTGCAGGCGGAAACCGTGGTTATCCATATGCTGCGCTATCCAGATCTGGAACTGGCGCGGCTTGGCGCCACGCCCGGCGCCGACCGCTTCGGGCCGGGCATCGCCTGGACCCGGCTTCCGACCGGCGAGCCGCGCTACACCAATGTGTCGACATGGTTTAGGGCGCGCATCAGCGGAACGCTGGCGGTTGAAGGCGCAACGCTTGTGGCCGCCGAACTGCTCGAAGGGGCGACCGCCGATCTTGCCGCGCCCGAACGGGAATCGCTGGTCTATCTGGATCGCCGCTGGCACCGGCTGCGCGAGGACAGCAGCGGGGTGGCGAGCCTGGCCTTGCTGGACGAGGAATATCGCGACGTCTTCCGCTGATCCGTTCGCGGCGGACGTCCCAGAACCCGGATAGTATAACCCGGAGCGATATTTTGACGAAGCTATCCGATCACGCTGCCCGTCATGCCGGGCTAAGATAGGGGCGGCGGCTGGTCACGCGGGACGGTTCGGGAAAACCGGTCTGCAGGCCGGACATTGTGAGGAGGCGGACTGTTTCGGCGAACGCGCCGGGAGACGGTCCGCAAGGGGAGAGAACAATTATGGCAGTCCTTTCAGTTAAGGGAATGTCGAAGAGCTTCGGCTCGCTGAAGGTCGCTGATAATGTCAGTTTCGATCTGGCCGCCGGCGAGGCACTGGGCATTATCGGGCCGAACGGCGCGGGGAAGTCCACGCTTTTCAACCTCATTACCGGCAATCTCAAGCCGGACAGCGGGCAGGTGATGCTCGACGGGCGGGATGTTACCCGCGAAACCCCGATGCAGCGTTGCGCCAGCGGCATTGGCCGCTCGTTCCAGATCCCGCAGCCTTTCGGCCATCTCTCCGTCTATGAAAACCTGCTTGTGGCGGCGCGGTTCGGCGGTTCGGTCAAGGCCTCCGAAGCGCCGGATTTCTGCATGGAGCTTCTCACCCGAACCGGGCTCGATCATCTGGCCACGCAAAAGGCCGGGACGCTGCCGCTTCTCAGCCGCAAGCGGCTGGAACTGGCGCGCGCGCTTTCCACCCGGCCGCATGTGATCCTGCTGGACGAGATCGCCGGCGGGCTGACCGATGGCGAATGCGGCGAACTGGTGTCGACGATCCGTGCCATTCACGCCGAGGGCATGGCGATCATCTGGATCGAGCACGTGCTGCATGCGCTGAACGCGGTCGTGTCTCGGCTGATGGTGCTGAATTTCGGGGAGGTTCTGATGGACGGCAAGCCGGACGAGGTCATGGCCGCGCCGAAGGTGCGCGAAATCTATCTGGGGATCGAGGCATGAGCGCGCTTCTGGAAATCCGTGACCTGACGGCCCATTACGGCGACTTCCAGGCCCTGTTCGGCGTCGATCTGACGCTGAAGCACGGCGAGGCCCTGGCCATCATCGGCGCGAACGGCGCCGGCAAGACCACGCTGATGCGCGCCATCACCGGGATCGCGAAGGTAACGGCGGGCACGGTCGCTCTCGACGGAAAGCGCATCGACCGGCTGGCCGCGCCCGACATCCTACGCGCCGGTATCAGCATGATGCCGGAGGGGCGCTGCCTGTTCCCCAGTCTGAGCGTCGAGGAAAACCTCGAGATCGGGGCCCACGCCCGCAAGGGCAACGCATACTGGAACCTGTCGCGCGTCTTCGAACTGTTTCCGGTTCTGGCGGAACGCCGCAGCCAGCCGGCGACCGCGCTTTCGGGCGGCCAGCAACAGATGGTGGCGCTCGGGCGGGCATTGATGTCTAACCCGGCGGTATTGCTGTGCGATGAACTGAGCCTTGGGCTCGCCCCCGTCGTCATCCGCGAAATCTACGCCTCCTTCCCGAAGATCCGCGAAAGCGGCACGGCGATCATCGTCGTCGAGCAGGATATCGGCCAGGCGCTGGCGATCGCCGATGTCGTCCATTGCATGATGGAAGGCCGCATCACCCTGTCGGGGCATCCTTCGGAATTGTCGCGCGAGGCCATCCACGACGCCTATTTCGGAGTAAGTCACGCATGATCTGGTTGGATACGCTTGTTCAGGGCCTGTTGCTTGGCGGTCTTTACGCCCTTTTCGCCGCCGGGCTGAGCCTTGTCTTCGGCATTATGCGGCTGGTCAATCTGGCCCATGGCGATCTGATCGTGCTGGCCGCCTACCTGATCCTCGGTATCGGCACGGTGATGGGGCTGAACCCCTTCGTCGCAGCCCTGATCGCCATGCCGATCATGTTCGCGCTCGGCTATGTGCTGCAGATCGCGCTTTTGAACCGGGTGCTGGGCGAGGATATCCTGCCGCCGCTTCTGGTCACCTTCGGCCTGTCGATCGTCATCCAGAACGCGCTGCTGCAGCAATTTACCGCCGACAGCCGCAAACTGCCGGTCGGCTCCATCGAGGCTGACTCGGTCTATCTCGGGACGATGAATATCGGCGTCATGCCGCTGATTACCTTTGCTTCCGCCATTCTCGTCATCCTCGGGCTGAACTGGATCTTCTACCGTACCGCGCTTGGCCGGGCCTTCCGGGCGACCTCGGACGATCCGGTGACGGCGCAGCTCATGGGCATCCGTCCGCAGCGGGTTTTCGCGGTCGCGACCGGCATTGCGATGGTGGTGGCCACGATCGCCGCGCTGTATCTCGGTGCCAGAGCCAATTTCGACCCGTCGATCGGGCCCGCGCGTCTGCTCTATGCCTTCGAGGCGGTCATCATCGGTGGGCTCGGAAGCCTGTGGGGCACGCTGATCGGCGGGTTGATCATCGGCGTGGCGCAGGCCTTCGGCGCCGCCATCAACCCCCAATGGCAAATTCTGGCGGGCCATGTCGCCTTTGTCGTCGTGCTGCTCGTGCGGCCGCGCGGGCTGTTCCCGCGTGCATATGATTGAGGTCCGGCCATGAGAAACACGTTTGAACTTCTTTTCTCCGCCGTCATCATCGTCATCCTGGCGATCATACCGCTGTTCGGCATGCGCGCCCTGGTGCAGGACCTTTTCATGGTGCTGTGCCTGCTGGTGCTGGCGCTGAACTGGAACATGCTGGCGGGCTTTGCCGGGCTGGTCTCGGTCGGCCAGCAGCTTTTCGTCGGCGTCGGGGCCTATTCGATGTTCGCCGCCGCGATCCTCTGGGGGATCGACCCGCTGACAGGCATTCTGATCGGCGGACTGGTCGCCATGGCGCTTTCGGTCCCGGTCGCCTTCTTCACCTTCCGTCTCTACGGCGCCTATTTCGCCATCGGCACATGGGCCGTTGCCGAAATCGCGCGGCTGTCCTTCAGCCAGTGGCGGGCGCTTGGCGGGGGAACGGGCACCGCGCTGCCGAGGGGTGCGGCGCGCGAAATGCCGGGCGTGCAGGCCCTGCGTGATCTTCTCGATATCTCGGGCGCGGCGGCCGTGGATGTGCTGACATATTGGCTCGCCCTCGGGCTGGTCGTCGTCATGCTCGCCGCGAGCTGGCTGTTCCTGCGCTCGCGCATGGGGCTCGGCCTGCAGGCGATGCGCGACAATACGGTCGCAGCCCGATCCGTCGGCGTCGATCCGCTGCGGCTCAAGGCGCTGGTGTTCATGCTGACCGCCTTCGGAACCGGACTTTGCGGCGGTCTGATCTTTCTCCAGACCGGCCGGATCGCGCCCGATGCCGCCTTTTCGGTGATCGACTGGACCGCCTTCGTGATCTTCATCGTCGTCATCGGCGGGATCGGCACACTGCCGGGTCCGATCATCGGGGTGCTGGTCTTCTACGGGCTCCAGCGCCTGCTGTCGGACTACGGAACCGTCTATCTGATCATTCTGGGAATAATCGGCATTGCCATCATGCTGTTCGAAAGACGAGGACTGTGGGGGGGCGTCGTGCAGAAAACCGGCTTCGACTTCCTGCCGCTCGAACATCTTCCGCCGAAATCCGGCCCGCGCAATCGCAAAATTACATGACCCCTTTGAGGAGTAGAAGTTCATGAGCTATTTCACCGAAGACAATTCCGCCAGCACCGTCAATGAACGCATGGGCCCGGAAACGGATGCGCGTCTGGCCGAGGTGATGTCCTGTCTCGTCCGCCACCTTCATGATTTCGCCAAGGAAATCCATCTGACCCAGGATGAGTGGGACTATGCGATCGGGTTTTTGACGAAGACGGGCCAGATGTGCTCCGGGGAGCGGCAGGAGTTCATCCTGCTCTCGGATGTTCTCGGGTTCTCGATGCTGGTCGATGCGATCAACAATCGGCGTCCCGAAGGCGCGACAGAAAACACCGTCTTTGGTCCGTTCCATGTCGACGGCGCGCCGATCCGGCAGATGGGCGACAATATCTCGCTCGATGGCAAGGGCGAGAGCTGCCTGTTCGAGGGCCGCGTGCTCGACCTTGACGGCAACCCGATCGAAGGCGCGACGGTGGATGTCTGGTCTGACAATGCCGACGGCTATTACGACGTTCAGCAGCCGGGCATTCAACCGAAATGGAACAATCGCGGGCGGTTCATCACCGGGGCGGACGGGCGCTACAGCTTCGTCGGCATCAAGCCTGTCAGCTACCCGATCCCCGATGACGGCCCGGTGGGACAGATGCTCGGCCATCTCGGCCGTCATCCCTATCGCCCGGCCCACATGCACTATCTCGTCACCGCGCCGGGCTATCAGAAACTGGTCACCCACACCTTTGTCGGCGGCGACAAATATCTGGAATCCGATGCCGTTTTCGGCGTCAAGAACACGTTGATCGCGCCCTATGAGCGGGTCGAGAACGGCGCAACGCTGTGGCGCTCCCCCTTCGATTTCGTTCTCGTTTCACAATGAGGTCAGAATGCCCAACGTCAAAATCTTCATCGATGAGGCGCAATACGGCGCTGCGCGGGACGGTCTCGCGGCGTTTCTGCCGGACATGCGCACATCGCTGTGTTCCAGTCTCTCGGTCGGCAATGAAGCCTTCCAGCTGGCCATAATCCCGGTGCTCGGCATGCCGGATCAGCCGCAGATCAATGTCGAGCTTTTCCTGCTGGAGCGGCCGGACCGCACACGCGCGATGGTAACCGAAGTCGCCGGGCAGCTTCGCGAGCAGATCGGTCACGCCACCGGGCAGTCCGTCGCCGTACGCATCGCGATGCTGGATCCGGAGACCTATGTCGCACTGAAATAGCGTTCAGCCGCGGCGTTGGGTCACCTGCTCCTCGTGTTCCATGCGCGCCTGCAGCCGCTGGGCTTCGGTCTGCAGGAAGGTGATGAACTGCTCGGCCGCCGGCGGTCTCTTTCCATCGGTCTTGGTCATGATGCCCAACTGGCGGTTCGGATGATCGATCTTCAACGGCAGAGCGACAAGGGGGATGGTGCGGCGGTTCAGGAAGACCACCGAATAGGGCAGTACGGTCAGCGAATCCGATCCCAGCAGAAGCGACTGGATGGATGCCAGCGTGCCGCCCGAGAAATTGACCATGAAACTTTCCTGTCCCATGGATTTCAGCGCGCGCTCCAGGTCGCGGTAGAGCGGACTGTTGGAAGGCGGCGCGATCCAAGGATAGGGCGCGATCGCATCGGAGGTGATCGCCTTGATGCGCGTCAGCGGATGATCCTGCCGGCAGGCTACGACATTGCGGCCGGAAAGCAGCGGCAGAAACTCCATGTCGGACGGCACCTGCCGGGGATGGAGCGGCAGGATGGCTATATCGAGACCGCCATTTCTGAGTCCGGCCTCGAGCGTGTCCAGATAGCCGTAGGATTGATCGATATAGACGTCCGAATAGCGCGACTGGAATTCCGCGATCAGCTTGGCGACGACGCCATCGGTGAAGATCGGCGAGCCGCCGACCCTCAGCCGGCCGGCAAGGCCCTGCCGGAAGCGACGCACCAGAAGACTGGCTTCGCGGTTGGCGGTGCGGATCCGGTTACCGAGCCGGGCGAGGCTCGCGCCGAGCTCGGTTGGGCGCAACGGCCGGCGGCCCGGTTCGAACAGCGGCATGCCGACCCTTTTTTCCAGCAGCGTCATGCTGCGCGAGACGGAGGGCTGCGACTTCCCAAGCGCTTCCGCCCCTTCGGTCAAGCCGCCCTTCTCGACGATCAGCGCCAGAATTTCGAGATGCTCACTGTCTATTTTCATAACCCAAAGGAATATTTTATTTCAATCATCAGATCAATATCTCCCTTTGAATGGGGTAACGTGATTCTCAGACCAATATGAGGGGGAGTCTCTTGTCTTTTTTTCGCGAGGAATTCACCGCACGTAGTGCTGCCGTCCGGGTTCGCTTCGGCGCCGGAGTGCGTAAGAACATCGCAGAGGAACTGGAAACGCTCGGCGCCGAGCGTGCGTTGATCCTGACCACGCCGCAACAGGCTGAGCTGGCCGAAGAGTTTGCCGGGTACTGTGGCGCGCGCGCCACCGGCACCTATACCAATGCGACGATGCACACGCCGGTCGACGTCTCGGACGAGGCCGTCCGACACGCCGAAGAAATAGGCGCGGACGTGCTGGTTGCCGTTGGCGGCGGCTCCACGACCGGGCTGGGCAAGGCCATCGCGCTCAGGACCGGCCTGCCGCAGATCGCGGTGCCCACCACCTATGCCGGGTCGGAAGCGACGCCGATTCTCGGCCAGACCGAAAATGACGTGAAAACCACGCAGACCACTCCAAAAGTGCAGCCCGGCACCATTCTCTACGATGCGGAACTGGTCGCGACCCTGCCGGTCGAAATGACGGTGACCTCGGCGCTGAACGCGATGGCGCATGCAGCCGAGGGGCTTTATGCGCGCGACCGGTCTCCCATTTCCTCCCTGATGGCCGTCGAGGGGCTGCGCGCGTTCCGCGACAGCCTGCCGCGCGTTCTGGCGTCGCCCGAAGATGTGGCGACGCGCGGCGAAACGCTCTACGGCGCATGGCTTTGCGGCACGGTTCTGGGCCAGGTCGGTATGGCGCTGCATCACAAGCTCTGCCACACGCTGGGCGGAAGCTTCAACCTGCCGCATGCCGAAACCCACGCGATCATCCTGCCGCATGCCCTGGCCTATAATGCCAGCGCTGTTCCGGAGCTGCTGGCGCCGGTTGCCGAGCTCTTCGACGACGATAATCCGGGCAGGGGGCTCTACCGTTTCGCCAAGGAGATCGGCGCGCCGCTGGCGCTCAGCGATCTTGGCGTGAGCGAGGCCGATCTCGACAAGGCGGCCGACCTTGCCGTCGCCAATCCCTACTGGAACCCGCGCCCGATCGAACGGGACGCGATCCGGACGCTGCTGCAGGCGGCGTGGAGCGGAGACATGCCGGCCTTTTGATTTTCGGGCAATTGCGCCCGCACTATAGTGTTCCTGGGAGGAGAATTTATGCCAGACATCACGACCGACGTATTGATCATTGGCACCGGGCCCGCGGGCTCGGCAACGGCCGCCTTGCTCTCGAGCTACGGCATCGAGAACATGGCGATCAACCGCTATCGCTGGCTTGCCAATACGCCGCGCGCGCACATCACCAACCAGCGCGCCATGGAGGTGCTGCGCGACCTCGGCCGCGAGGTCGAGGACGAAGCCTATCTGTTCGCCACGCATCAGCAGCTGATGGGCGAGAACATCTTCTGCGAAAGCCTTGCCGGCGAGGAAATCGGCCGGATGAAGGCCTGGGGCAACCATCCGCTCTCCAAGGCCGAGCATCTGATGTCGTCGCCGACGAAGATGAACGACCTGCCGCAGACCTTCATGGAGCCGCTGCTGTTCAAGACAGCCTGCTCGCGCGGCACCCAGGCGCGGATGTCGACCGAATATCTGCGCCACCAGCAGGACGAGGACGGCGTGACCACCACCTGTCTGGACCGGCTGACACAGAAGGAATTCACGATCCGCTCGAAATATCTGATCGGCGCGGATGGCGGCAAGTCGCTGGTCGCGGAGCATGAAAATCTGCCCTTCGAGGGCAAGATGGGCGTCGGCGGATCGATGAACATCCTGTTTAAGGCGGACCTCTCGAAATACGTCGCCCACCGCCCCTCCGTGCTCTACTGGGTGATGCAGCCGGGCGCGGATGTCGGCGGCATCGGCATGGGGCTGGTGCGCATGGTGCGGCCGTGGAACGAATGGCTCATCGTCTGGGGCTACGACATCAACGAGCCCGAGCCTGTCGTGACTCCTGAATTCGCCACCGGCGTCGCCCGGCAACTGATCGGCGATCCGGACCTCGAGATCGAGCTTCTGTCGGCGAACACCTGGACGGTGAACAATTTCTACGCCACGAAAACATCCAATGGCCGGGTGTTCTGCATGGGCGACGCCATCCACCGCCATCCGCCGTCGAACGGTCTGGGCTCCAACACCTCCATCCAGGATGCCTTCAACCTGGCCTGGAAACTGGCCATGGTTCTGAAGGGGCAGGCGGGCGAGCATCTGCTCGACAGCTACGATGCCGAGCGCGCGCCCGTCGCCAAGCAGATCGTCACCCGCGCGAACCAGTCGATTGCCGAAACCGGTCCGATCTTCGCGGCCCTCGGCATGGCCGAAGGGGTGAACCCGGAGCAGATGCAGAAGAACCTCGAGGCGCGCACCAACGGCACGCCGGAGGCCGAGGCGCAACGCGAGGCGATCCGCAAGGCGATTGCCTTCAAGAAATACGAGTTCGACGCCCACGGCGTCGAGATGAATCAGCGCTACAGCTCCGACGCGGTGGTGACGGACGGTCAGATCGAGCCGGCCTTCCAGCTCGACGCCGACCTTCACTATCAGCCGACGACATGGCCGGGGGCGCGACTGCCCCATGCCTGGCTCTACCGCCACGACAACGGGGCCGAAGTCTCGACGCTCGATCTGTGCGGCCATGGCCGGTTCACCATTCTGACCGGGCTGGGCGGCGAGAACTGGGTCGAGGCGGCCGCCAGGGTCGGGGATGCGCTCGGCATCGAGATCGTGACCCATGTGATCGGTCCGCGCCAGGAATATGTCGACCATAGCGGCGAATGGGCGAGGCTGGCGGAAATCTGCGACAGCGGCTGCCTGCTGGTTCGTCCGGACCACCACGTCTGCTGGCGCGTGTCGTCGCCCGTCGACGATCCGGAGGCCGAACTCCACCGGGCCCTGAAACGCATCTTGGCCCGGTAGAGAAGGCGAAAATCCGTGGCGGAAAACGGTTGGTTTCGTGGTGAGGCAACGCCGGTCAAGGCCGGCGAAACTTCATAACAAAATGTGATGCAAGTTTCCGAACATCGCATAACCGGCGCTTTCGCCATGGGTTAGTCTGATTTCAGGAGGATCGGTTTGGAGGAAAGCCGATGGAGCGACCGAATGAACCATGCCTTGCGGGCGTTTGTCGTCGCGCGGCAGCGGCATGACGCGGCATCATTTTTCCCGGACCGATAAACTCATCCCGGAAGCAGCCATGTTTGCGAATGGCTGTTTCCACAACGCTTTTGTAAGCTCTAGCTTATGAATAAGCGGCGCATGCGAAACGGGGTTCTCGGATCCAACGCTGCGCCGCAAAAACTGACAGCATTATTGGGAGGATTGTATCTTGGCACAAATCAGCGGCTACCACCACCTGACGCTTTCCACGGATGGCGCACAGGAGGATTTCGACTTCTACACCAAGACCCTGGGGCTTCACTCGGTCAAGCGCACTGTGCTGTTTGACGGCGTGATCCCGGTCTATCACCTCTATTACGGCTCGCCCAATGGCGACGCCTCGACCATCATCACCACCTTCCCGTTCCGCAAGCCCGGCGTCTATGGCCGCCGCGGCACGAACCAGTCGCGCACCATCATGCAGGCGATCCCCAAGGGTGCTGCGAGCTTCTGGGTCGACCGGCTGAACGAGCGCGGCATCAAGGCCGAAAAGATCACCCGTTTCGGCGCCGACCGCGTCGTCTTCGCCCATCCCTGCGGCATTCCGCATGAGCTGGTGGAAAGCGACAGCGACAACCGCGCGCCAATCGTCAACGAGGCGCAGGGCGTGAGGGCCGAGCACGGCATCAAGGGCATTTACGGCGCGCTGGTCGCCTGCTTTGATCGCACTGCAATGGACGATTTCATGACCATCGCTCTGCCCCTGACCAAGGAAGCCGACTCCGATGAGGGCACCGTTTACCGGGTCCCGGACGCCGATGGCATCATTCAGCGCGTCGAGGTGATCACCGACCGGGAAAGCCCGCAGGGCACCTGGACGCTGTCGGGCGGCACGATCCATCATCTGGCGCTGAACACCGGCGATGAGGAAAACCAGATGAAGTTGCGCGCCCATATCGAGGGCCTTGGCTTCACCGACATTTCCGAGCAGAAGGACCGCAACTACTTCAAGTCCTGCTATGTCCGTTCGCCGGGCGGGGCGCTGTTCGAACTGGCCTGGACCACGCCGGAAGGCTGGGCCCGCGACGAGCCTCCGGGCCAGATCGGCAAGACGCTGGTGTTCCCGCCATGGTTCAAGGATCGCGAAGAGGAACTGCGCGCCGGGCTCGAAGAGGCAGAGTTCGCCTGATGTCATCAAGCGCGCTTCATCTTGCGGCGGAAAAACAGGCCAGAGCGATCTGCGTGTTTGTGCATGGTCGCGGGCAATCGCCCGAGGAGATGCAATCTCATGTTCTGGCCCGCCTCGATGTGCCGGATATCGCCTTCGTTCTGCCGCGGGCCGCAAGCGGCTCGTGGTATGACGCCCGGGCCATCGATCCCCTGACCCCCGGGACGCGCACCGCGCTCCAGGCGGCGCTGGATCAGCTTGCCGGCGATGTCGCCGCGGCGCGCGCCGCCTTCGGCGAACTGCCATTGCTGCTTGCCGGATTTTCGCAAGGGGCCTGTCTCGCGCTGGAATATGCCTTTGCGGGGCTTGCCGCCCCGGATGCGCTTGCGGCCTTCACCGGCTGCCGCGTGGGCGTTACAACGGATGACCGGCCGCGCCGTCTGGCCGCCGAACTGCCCGTCTATCTGACGGGCTCGGATGCCGATCCGTGGATCCCGGTCACCGCCTTTGCCGAAGCCGCAGGAGAGATTGGCGCGGGCCGGGGCCGGTTGCGCGCCGATACTTTTCCCGGTCGCGGCCATGAAGTCTCGGATGCCGAAGTGGCCATGCTGCAAAACCTGTTGCAGGATCTGGCTGCCGGAACGGCTCCTGGCATGGGGGCGGCCCGCTAGCTGCATATTTTCCCGAGCCGCCGCTGCGGAGGCGTTCGCGATGCGAATGGCAGCGGTCGGGCAGAGGGATCGTTACAAAAAGGGAGAGGAAAAATGATCAACAGACGTAAGTTCCTGCGTTCCACCGCCGCCACCGGGCTGATGCTTGCAGCGCCCGGGCTCGCCGCGCCCGCAATCGCCCAGGGCAAGAAGATCAAGCTCGGCTATGTCTCGCCGCAGACCGGGCCGCTGGCCGGCTTCGCCGAAAGCGACAATTACAATATCGAGGCCTTTCTGGCATCGTCGGTGGGCAAGAATTTCGAGGTTATCGTCAAGGACAGCCAGTCGAACCCCAACCGCGCGGCCGATGTCGCCAAGGAGTTGATCCTGAGCGACGAGGTCAACCTGATGCTGGTCGCCTCGACGCCCGAAACCACCAATCCGGTTTCAGGCGTGTGCGAATCCGAGGGCATTCCGGTGCTTTCGACCGTGGCGCCGTGGCAGCCCTGGTTTATCGGCCAGCAGGCCAATCCGCGCGATCCAGCAAGCTGGCAGCCGTTTGAATTCGCCTTCCATTATTTCTGGGGCATGGAGGATATCATCGCGGTCTACACCGCCATGTGGGATCAGCTTCAGACCAACAAATCCGTCGGCGGCCTGTTCCCCAATGATGCCGACGGCAATGCCTGGGGCGATCCCGAGACCGGCCTGAAGCCGGGCCTTGCCGAACGCGGTTATGCGCTGACCAATCCCGGCAGCTTCCAGAACCTGTCGGATGATTTCTCGGCCCAGATCAACGCGTTCAAGGCGGCGAACACCGATATCATCACCGGCGTTCTCATTCCGCCGGACTTCACCACCTTCTGGAACCAGTTGCGCCAGCAGGGCATGCAGCCGAAGGCCGTCACGGTCGCCAAGGCGCTGCTGTTCCCGCAATCGGTCGAAGCGCTCGGCGAGGCCGGCAACAACCTGTCGTCGGAAGTGTGGTGGACGCCGAACCATCCGTTCTCGTCCTCGGTGACCGGGCAGAGCTCGGCAGAGCTTGCGGCGGATTTCACGGCCAAGACCGGCCGTCCGTGGACACAGCCCATCGGCTTCGTCCATTCGCTGTTCGAGGTCGCCGCCGATGTCATGGGACGCGCCGAAGACCCCACCGACGGAGAGGTCGTCGCCGAGGCGATCGCCGCCACCGACATGGAATGCGTCGTCGGCCCGATCGCCTGGAACGGCAAGGGCGTGCCGCCCTTTGCGGCTAAGAACGTCTGCAAGACGCCGCTCACCGGCGGCCAGTGGCGGATCAAGGACGATGGCGGCTATGATCTGGTGATCGTCGAAAACGGCGCGGCCCCCGAAATTCCGACAGGCGGCACCATGGAGGCGCTTTAGGGCGTCTCTTGGTCGGCGGAAGCTTCTGTCGTCCGTCAAGATGATAAAGCATGATGTTGGAGCGGGTTCGCGTTCGATGAAACGCGGGGCCGCTCCAGAGGCATCGACCCTGCGGGCGTGCCTGGAGTGATGAGCATGGTTGAAACGGATATCGTCGACGAGGGCGAATTCGATTATATCGTCGTCGGAGCGGGATCTGCCGGCTGCGTGCTGGCCAATCGGCTCAGCGCCAACCCGGCCAACCGCGTTCTGCTGCTGGAGGCGGGCGGGCACGACAACCATCATTGGGTCCACATCCCGGTCGGCTATCTCTATGCCATGGGCAATCCCCGGCTCGACTGGTGCTATCGCACGGAGCCGGAGGCCGGGCTGAACGGCCGCGCGCTCGCCTATCCGCGCGGCAAGGTGCTGGGCGGCTGCTCCTCGATCAACGGCATGATCTACATGCGCGGACAGGCGGCGGATTACGACCAGTGGCGGCAGGCGGGTTGCACCGGCTGGGGCTGGGACGATGTGCTGCCGCTGTTCCGCAAATCCGAAAATCACTATGGTCCGGAAAGCGCTTTCCACGGCAAGGGCGGCGAGCTGGACGTCTGCCAACAGCGCCTGCACTGGCCCGTGCTCGATGCGCTGGCGGCTGCAGCCGAAGAAATCGGCATTCCCGCCACCGACGACTTCAACGATGGCGACAATGAGGGCGTCGGCTATTTTCCGGTCAACCAGCGTGGCGGGTTGCGCTGGAATGCCCGCAAGGCGTTCCTGAACCCCGCCCGGTCGCGCCGCAATCTGCGCATCGAGACCAAGGCCCATGTCGAGCGCATCGCCCTTGCGCAGGCGCGCGCGGAGGCGGTGATCTACCGCCAGAACGGCCGGCTCAAACGAGCCGTCTGCCGGGGCGAGATCGTGCTTTCCGCCGGCGCCGTGAACACCCCGCAACTTCTGGAGCTCTCCGGCATCGGCGATGGCGGCCTGCTGCAGTCTCTCGGCCTTCCCGTCGTGCTCGATATTCCCGCAGTCGGTGAGAATCTGCAGGACCACCTCCAGATCCGCACCGTGTTCCGCATCACCGGCGCGTTGACCCTGAACGACCGGCTCGCAACGCTTGCGGGCAAGGCCGGCATTGCGCTCGAATATGCCTTTCGCCGCACCGGGCCGATGTCGATGGCGCCAAGCCAGCTCGGCATCTTCACCCGGTCTTCGCCCGAACATGATCGGGCCAATCTCGAATACCATATCCAGCCGCTTTCGCTGGAAGCCTTTGGTCAACCGCTCGACAGGGAGCCTGGGGTCACGGTCTCCGTCTGCAACCTGCGGCCGGAAAGTCGCGGCACGATCCATATCACCGCCCCCGCGTCGGACCGCCCGCCCGAAATCCGGCCCCGCTATCTTTCCGCGCGTGCCGACCAGATCGTCGCCGTCGACAGCCTCCGCCATGCCCGGCGGTTGATGGCCGCCGCCGGTCTGGTGGGGCTCAACCCGCGCGAGATCAAGCCCGGTCCGGATGTGCAGTCGGACGAAGAGCTTCTGGCGGCGGCGGGCAGGCTCGGCACCACCATCTTCCACCCGGTGGGTACGGCCCGCATGGGCAGCGACCCCGCAAGCGTGGTCGATCCGGCGCTGAAACTACGCGGCCTCGCCAATCTGCGCATCGCCGACGCCTCGATCATGCCGACCATTCCATCCGGAAACACCCACGCGCCGGTGACGATGATCGCGGAGAAGGCCGCCGAGATGATGCTGGCGTCGCGATAGCGCCTGCGGCCCTCAAAAAACCGGCGGAAACCAGCCCGATTTGAGGAGACGGGCAGAATGCATTACAGTATTTTAGCTGACGATCATCAAAGGCCGTGCGCGGGGACGGGCCCTTCGTCAGGTTGACTGGAAAGGAGCAAGCGGCGGGAAGACTGCCGCCTTGGGGAGACGCAAATTGCCGGAAGAGACCACAGCCAAGCCGACCGGAGAGGACGTCGTCCCGAACGACGTCTTCTCGAGTACCGACTATAAAGAGTGGCGCGACGCCATGAGCCAGCTCTACCTGCCCACATTGGAGAGCGCCGAGGACAGACCTTTCCGGGCCGAAGTGAATGGTTTCCTGCTCGGCGCTGGCACGCTGGGGCGCTGTGCGAGCGTGCAGCAGGCCTTCTCGCGCAGCCGGGCGCAGATCGGCCGCGACGGCGTCGACAACTATATGATCCAGATATTCCGCAAGGGGCGGTGTCATGCGCGCACCCCTCGGGGCGATGTCATCCTTGATGCCGGCGACGTCTGTATCTTCGACAACACCGAGCCGCTCGATACCGTCAACGAGGACTTCGACCTCATGGCGCTTGCCGTTCCGCGCGACCAGCTTGCTCCGCTGCTGCGTGAGCCGGACGGGCTGCATTACCGTCGCGTCCGCCGCGAAACGCCGCTTGCCCGTCTGTTCCATACACATGTTATGGACGTCTATCGCATGGCCCCCCAAATCCGGGCCGAAGACGGTCCGCGCGTCTTTTCGGCCCTGGTTCAATTTCTTGCCGCCGTCATCAATAACGATTGCGATCTTTCGGGCGAACAGAAAGCCCTGTTGCGCCAGAGCGTGCTTCAGGAAGTGCGCCGGCATATCGACGCCAATCTTGAGAGCGAAAACCTGACGGTTGAGGATATCGCCGCCCGCTTCGGAATCTCGCGGACGCGGCTCTATCGTCATTTTGAACCATATGGGGGCGTCGCGGCCTTCGTGCGCGAGCGCCGGCTCGCCGCAGCCCATCAAAAACTCACCGATCCGCGAGCGCTGCCGCTCAACAACAATGTCATCGCCGCCTCGGTGGGGTTCCAGTCCGAAAGCGCCTTTATCCGGGCCTTCCGCCGCCGTTACGGCATGACGCCGGGCGAGGCCAGGCGGCAACGCCACGGAGCCGCGATGCCCGCCGCTGCCAGCGCCCCGACAAGATATACCTGGTCTGCATGGTTTGCAGGCGTCTGACGCGAACCGTACTCCCGTTCCGCGCAAACCATTTCGGTACGTTCTGCACATTATTGGGTACGTGCGGGCGATACAGAAAATCTGCCTTCCTTTAGTCAAAAAAGATCAGATCGGGCAGCGGCTGCCGCCGCTTCCCGAATAAGAGATCGCGCCCGGGGCTGGCGACAGGGGTGGCCAGGTTTCGGGGAACTGCGCTTGTTTGCGCAAGGCTAATCGGATTCCGCCTTTCCAGGGCGAGGGTTCGGGAAAAACAGGGGGTCAACAATGTTTCCTGATACTGCTTCACACGCTCGCGGCCGCAGGGTTCTGCGCTGCCGCACGCTTGCTCTTCTCATGGCCTCGGCGCTGATAGCGCCCGCATTCAGCCCGGCCCAGGCCGCGGAGGCCGGCGTCCCGGCAGCCACGCAATCGTGGTTCTCTGAATCGGCCATCGAGGATGCGCTCGGTCAGGCCGCCGGTTACGGCACGACCTCCTTCCTTGCCAGCATTGTTGAAAACACCCGGCTGACGCCGGCTCGCGCCGACCAGATCAAGGCAACGGCTATCGGCCTGCGCCCGGAGCTGGCGCAGAACATCGCCCGTGCAGTCGATAGCGGACGCCATCTGGCCGACGTCTATCCGTCGCAGTCGCTGACGTCTGCGCCGGGGGAGCGGGCTCAGCCTTATCCTGGCGGCAATCCGGACATTCCCAAAAGCGCGCTCAGCGAGTTCCAGCGCAATTATTCGCTCGATGCCATCCATGCCCGGACGGCGCGCGAGCTCGGCTTTACCGGAAAGGATGTCCTCGTCGGCGTGATCGATACCGGCCTCGATGTGCGGCCCGACGGCACGGTGCACCCGGAATTTGAAGGCCGCGTCGATGACCGGTCGAAGACCTATCTTTACTGGGTCGACAGGGAAATTGAGGGCGCGACCATTACGCTTGAGGAATTCGAAGCCGCGTTTGAGCAGGGCTGGACGGATTCTTACGACGTCAACGGCCATGGCACGCATGTCGCCGGCATTATCGGGGCCGGCAGTAACGGTTTCGGCATGGAGGGTGTCGCGCCGGATGCGAGGATTTTGGCCGTCAAGGCCATCCCCAATGGCGACGGTCCCGTGAGGGTCGATCTCGGCGGCGGCGTTTACAAGGAGTTCGATTTCGACGACCTTGAGGGCTGCGGTCCGAACGTGCTCTACGACGAATGCGATCCCCTGTCCGGGAACATGCAGGAGCCTGCAATCGATGCCAGCCGCTACCTGGCCCAGTTTGACGACATCGCCGTCATCAATATGAGCTACGGTCCAGGGGCCGATCCTGGCGAACTGAACTGGGACATCGAGGATCCGGACGAAGTGATGGCCGAAGCCAAGGCGCTGAGGGCCAATATGGATGCCGGCCAGATCCTGGTCGTGGCAGCGGGCAATGAGATGCTCAGAGCCCCTGTCTACGCGGAAAATCCGTCGGGCGGCGGCCTTTACCCCTTCATTCAGCCGAAGAACGAGGGCGCGACCAATTCGGCAGGCGCATTGATCTATGATGATCATGGTGCCGGACTTGATCTGAGCTTCACGACCGCCGAGGCGTTGGCCGCGGCCGAGAAGGCCGACGGGATCGAGCGCGGCCGCATCGTCGTCGTCGTGGCGCTCGATGCCTACAACCATATAGCCGACTATTCCAGCCACTGCGGCGTCGCCATGGAATGGTGTATCGCCGCTCCCGGCGGCGGACAGGCCAATCACGTCGACAGCGGCATCTATTCCACCGTTCCCGAGGATATGGGCGGATATGCCGACTACAGCGGAACCTCGATGGCCGCGCCGAATGTCTCGGGCGCCGTGGCCGTGCTGACGGAAGCCTACCCGACCTTCTCGCCGGCGAAGATCGTCGATATCCTGTTCATGACCGCCGAGGATTTGGGCGCTGAAGGCGTCGATGCGGTCTTCGGCCATGGCCTGCTCCGGCTTGACCGCGCGCTTTCCGTCGGGCCGGTCGGCATGAGCGGGGACGGCGTCTACACCGTTGGCGCAGATAATGGCGACAAGACCTGGCTTGTCTCCTTCGAAAGCGACGGCAGCCTGGAAAAGCAGGGCAGCGGCACGCTCGAGATCGCCAGCGCCGCTGCCTTCAAGAAAGGCAGTTCGGTCACCGGCGGCCTTCTGTCGGTGGATGGCGCGCTGGCAACGCCGGTTCTGACGGTCGGCAGCAAGGGCAGGCTCGGCGGCGTCGGCGTCGTGAGGGGCGATATCGATGTATCCGGTGAGCTCGCGCCGGGCAATTCGCCCGGAACGCTGACCGTCTACGGCGATGTCACGCTCAATTCCTCGGCCGTGGCGACGATTGAGGTCGACGGGACCGGCACTGGCAACGGCGCCGGCAATTATGACCGCCTGATCCTTGCCGGCAGCGGCAACGTGTTTACCGCGGGCGGCACGCTTGCCCCGCAGCTGCGCGGCATTTCGGGGTCGGCGACCAACAGCTTCACGCCGCAGCCGGGCGAGCTCTTCACCTTCGTTTCCGCGCCCGATGGCAGCGTTGCGGGCAGTTTCGACAGTCTCGCCCAGCCGGCCTCGGGCCTTGCAGCAAACACACGTTTCGATGTGCTCTATTTCGACAACGCGCTGTCGCTGGCGGCAACGCCGGAACGCTATGGCGATCTTGCAGCCCTCGGCATTACCGGCACGGTAAACGAGACCGCGCTGGGCACCGCGATCGACACGGCGCGGCCGGCCGCAGGCGTGCGTCCGGACGCCGCCTATAACGACGCCTATAACACGCTCTATGCGGCCGATCTCGATGCGCTGGCGGCCGGTCTTCCGTCGATGACCGGACAACTGCACGCCGAGATCGGAACGACCGCAGTGCGCGCCGTCGGAAGGTTTGCGGATGCAGTCGGCACACGGCAGATGCAGCTGACGAACGGTCTTGCCGGAACGGGCGATCGCTCCGCCGGCGAGGGAACCCTCTGGGCGAGCGGCAATTCGCTCTCGACCAATGTCGGTTCGGCAAACGGCCTTTCGGGCTACGATGTGTCCGGCGGCAACGGGGTCTTCGGCTATGACTGGCGGTTCGGCCAGGGCGTCGCCGGCGTCGCAGCCTCCTATGAATATGCCGATGTCTCGGCAAGCGCCAACGGCTCCGGCGATGTCGGTACCTATCAGGCGGCGCTTTACGGCAGTTTCGACGCTGGCATGATGACCTTTGCCGGCCGCGCCGGCCTCGGCTACGGCGACCTGTCGACCAGCCGGATCACCGCGCTTGGCGCATATTCGGCCACGGCGTCCGCCAGCGGCCATGGCACCGGCGGGTTCATCGAGGCCGCGGCGTTCTCGGACCTCGACATGGACGCGTTTACGCTGACGCCCTCGGCAACGCTCGGCTACCGCGCGTTTCACCGTGACAGCATGCAGGAAAGCGGCAGCAGCTTCGCGCTCGCCATTCCCTCTGAGACCTTCGACGAAACCCAGACCACGTTGGCGGTCGCGCTTTCCAAGGATATCAGCTTCGATAATGGCGTACGGCTTCTGCCCGCCATCAGCGCCGGCTGGCGGCATGATTACGGCGATACCGGCCGCTCTTCGACGCTCGGCATTTTCGGAAGCGATTTTGATGTCGCGGGGGCGGATATCGGCGCCGATGCCTTTATCGGCCGGCTTTCGGTGACGGCCTTTGCCGATGACCGCTTCACCTTCGAAGCCGCCTATGAGGGCGAGTTCCGGGAAAACCTGGAGAGTCACATGTTCTCCGCCAAGGCAAGTCTCAGCTTCTAACCCTTGCCGCAGACAAACGGGTGCGTCGCAAAGAAAAGGGCCGGAGTTCCGGCCCTTTTCGGCGTTTTGGTCGATCAGCCGATACGGATCGACTTGATATTGACGAACTCCTTCAGCCCTTCCGGGCCGCGGCTGTATGGCTGCCGCCGTCGCGCACGACGCCCTTTCTGAAATTCGCATCGTTTTCTCCTTGGCGGTTTTCCCTGGAGCCCGCCCAACCGCAGGCCGCGCGGTTTGTTCCAGCGGAATGCCGACACGATTTGCGAACAATTTCCCTCCCTCGCCGTTAGGCGCGGACCGGGCTAAGGCCCGCAACAAGAGGAGACTGTCTCATGAGAACGAAGATATTTACCCTGACCGTCGCAGTGGCGGCGCTGGCCTCCAACCTTGCAGTGGCCGCGGATGGAGACCGCGTTCAGGGCAGCCTTGCCGGAGACAACATCAGCGGAACGGTGACCATGCTGGAGACCGCTTCCGGCGTCGTGCTCGTCGAAATCAATGCAGAAGGTCTGCCGGAAGGAGAGCACGGCTTTCACGTGCATGAAGTCGGCCAGTGCGATGGCGACAACGGATTCAAGAGCGCGGGAGGCCATCTCGCGCGCGGGCTCGATCACGGCATCATGAGCCAGAATGGCCCCCATCCCGGCGATATGCCGAACCTGCATGTGGGATCCGACGGCATCGCCAAGGCCGATGTTTTCGTTCGCGGCTTCACGCTCGGGCGTACCGGCAATCAGCGCATCCTCGATGATGATGGCTCGGCGGTGGTCATTCACGCCGGACCCGACGACTACAGCACGCAACCCTCGGGCGACGCGGGCGATCGCCTCGCCTGCGCCGTCCTCGAGCCGGTGGAGTGACCGAAAGCGGCCGGGCCAACCTGGGTCCGGCCGCATGTCGACACCGACCGGCAGGAGTGCCCGTAGGGCAGAACTGAAAGCCGGTATCGGTAGGGGCGCGCTCCGACCGCCGACAATGCGGGAGAACGCTGCTGCGAGCGCCTCGACCCGTCAGCGCTCTCCGTTCTCCGCCTGTTTCTCGACGATCTCAAGCGACGAACGGGCTTCCTGAAGCAGCGGCTCGAGATCCTGCCCGCGTTCGGTGGCCTCGGTTCGGCTTTCCAGTTGCCTGATGATGTCCTTCAGGCGCTTGAGCCGGTCCTCCACCGGGTCGCCGCCATAGGTCTGCGCGGAGATTTGACGCGAGGTGATGTCCTCGGCCAGGCTCTCCACATCGGCTTCTCCGCCGACCGGTGAATGCAGAGGGTCTTCCTGTTGATTATTGCGGCTGTCGGCCATGGGGATGTCCTCTCGAACTGTTTCAATCGATCGTGTGACCAAACGTCTGAAACGGCTTTTTGTTCGCGGCCGGAATGTGCGCCGGTCTCGCCTGTCCAGAACGCTTCCATTCAAGCCTGAAGGTCTCTGGCAGTTGCGATGAAATCGAGGGTTCCCCGAACAAAAAACGCCGTGCGGCCTGCACGGCGTCTGTCCGCTATCACCGGTAAACGACGTTTATGAAGGTTTGCTTTCCCGCTCATTCAGCGCCTGCTGCAGCTTCATGGCAAGCTCGAGCAACCGATCGGGTACAGGCTCCTGCTTGATCTGGGAGAGGAGCTCAGAGGTCTTGCTATCCAGAAACGCGTCGGAACGGTCTGCCGAGACAAGGTCCTTGTCATTGTCTTTCGCCATCTTATCGCCTTACTTTGTCCTCGGGCATGTTTTTCGGGTTGTCATACGACACTACGCTTTCGGAGACGCGGTGGATTGAAATTGTTTCGCACGATCCCTTGCCAGAAGCAAATCGTCGTCTGCGTTTGTTGGTCGGAAAAATCGCCGGATAGCCAGAATTTGTAGGCAATTTTCCTTCGACTGACCAAATCTGTCGGCATGCCGGTGTTTGGAACACCCACGAAATCTATGGCTCCACGGCTGGACGAAAGGCCTTGGTTTTCGTTCATGGACGCCCAACCCGCTCCGCCAATGCTTGTTCCAGCAAAAGAGACCGGAACAAAACCCCGCCCGAACTGGTTTGGCGCTGGTTGGAGAAACACGAGGACAAACCATGACCGATAAACCATCCGGCGCCCCTCCAGGCACGAGCGATGAGCGGCCCCGCTGGGAAGGCCCCGAAGAAAGCCGGCCGAGCGCGTACATGCCCGCCAAGGACGACCCCAGCAAGGACCGCGATGCCATGCGGGAAAATCTCGATCATCCCCGCAAGCGCGACCTTTCCGATGCCATGAAAACAAGACGTGACGATAAAGACCGGCCGCCCGAAGGCCCGGCTGACGACAAATGAAGGAGGAGACCACGATGGGACATTTCGCAAGATGGGTTGCGCCGGTATATCTTGGCTTCGGAGACGATGGTCCGCTTGCCGTCAAAGGCCCGTCCCAGGCCCGCAACCTGCTCGCGGAAAACTGGCCGCACCGGCGCGGGCGGCATTATCATGCGGCCGTGAGCTGCTGCGAGCGCGCGGTTGCACAGCCGGGATGGCTGGAAATGTCGAGAGAGGCCTTCATCGCCGCCGCGCTCGAAGCCGGGCTTTTCAGCGGTCATACCGGGCACGCCCGCAGTTTCGTGCCGGGCATAACCGGTTCCGGACCGCGACATCGCCCGATGCTGTAGATTGCTTGCTCCGGCGCGGCGGGTGAACGACCAGCTCTTTGCGCGACGTTCCGGAAACGCTTGCGGTCGACCGGCAAAGACAGTCGCTCCGGTACGCGACGCTTCTCAGCGTTGTCGCACATTCTCAAGGATAAAGCCGCTTGCGGGACCGGTCGGCACGGTCCCCAGCGGAACGTCCAGTTCCTGCTCCGGCACATCGAAGGACATATGGTAGGTCAGGAGCCGCACGGCCTCGGCAATCAGCGCGACCGTCGCTTTCTCGCCGGGGCAGCGGTGGGAGTGCGCCGTTTTGCCGCCGCCCTGCGGGACAAAGCGTTTCCTGTCCTTCTGCCAGGAAAGGTCGCGCTCGGGACGGAATGCGTCCGGTTCCGAGAACCAGCGCGGGTCGTGGCAGGTTCCGTAAAGGTCGAATAACAGCCACTGACCTTTCTGAAGGCGGTAGCCATAGCACTCCGCGTCACGCGTCAGGATGCCGCCGATGAAGGGGAAGAACGGCACATGGCGGCGCACCTCCTCGGTAAACTGGATGAGGCCCTCGCGGCTGCCACCGGCGAAACGCTCGCGCCAGGCGGGCTTCTGGTGCAGCATCAGCGCGGCAAAGGTAATATAGCGGCCAACCGCCACGATCGGCCTCAACAGGTTCAGCACTTCGACCGCCGCGACGGAAGCCGGAAGCGGTCGACCGTCGGCATCGCGATGATTTGCGATCTCCACAATCGGCGCGCCTTCGTGGACCTTGCGCCTGCCGGAACGGACCGCCCTGATCTCTGCCTGCAAGCGCCTTTCCATCCGGCGGCGGCGCAGAAGGGCGGTTATCGTCGCCGGGCGGAAGCGGCCCGCATTTTGCACCATGCCCGCAAGCACGGGCGCGTCACGCTCTATCGATTCCTGATTGGCCGGCAGGCCGGCCCATGACAGCGCCGCCTCGGCGAGCGTCGTTTCGGCGGCGGCGGCGAGCGAAATCCGCCCACGGCTTTCCCATGCCGAAAGTCTGCGCAGCCAGGCGTCCTCGAAACGGGCGACCAGATCGTCGACATTCGAGGGATGACTGACCAGCATGCGCACGAACATGGCCTTGCGATGGCGGTGCGCCTCGCCACCGAGCTGCTGGACGCTGTGCTTGTCCTGCAGCAGGCGCAGCGTCGTGCCGGGCATTGCGCCGCGCCGGGTCACCGTATCGCCGGTATAGAACAGTTCGGCGGCTTCGGGACCCGAAATGCAGACGACGTCGCGCAACATCAGCCGCGTGCGCCAGATCGGCGGATTTCGCGCCGCGAGACGGCGCGGCAGGAAGAGGTAACCTTCGCGCAGCAGCGCAAGGGTCGTGTCCTGAAGGACGGCCGGTTTCTCGAGCCTGTTCATTCCAGCTTGCCCCACCGGGGGTCCCACTCGGCGTCTTCCTCCAGCTTCACCATGATCGGCCCGCCGGTGTCGTTCCGGTTCTCCGCGAGCCGGATCGCCTCCGGCATCGACATCTCCTCGGTCGGATAAAAGGGCGTGTCCTCATTGCCGAAATCGATGGAATCCACGAAGCCGATGGCACGGTTGCCGCGCTGAACGACCCTGAGAAGGACAGTGTCGGGCGTCGCGGCTTCCTTTGAATAATGACGGAAGGTCAGGGTCATCTCTTTCCTTTCTCTGAACGGACGTGCCGCAGAACTGGGTTGGCAGACGGTTGTTCCAGGAATTTTGCGCGGCTGACGATGGCAGAACATCACCGGAGGCGATCAAGCGCGACGGGAGAGACGGTTTGGCGGCGCTTGCCGCCGTTTCAATTCGAGGGCTGTTTCTTTGCGCCGCGCGAATATCGCCGGCTTGGACAGAAAGAGAGGAACCGCGAGCCCGCCGGCTTCGTTACGTTCAAAGGGTCTAAGATCAGACGGAGTCCACGATGAACCAGCAAGAAGTGAGACTAATGAGCCGGCAACGTCAGGAGATTGTGGACCTAATCCCTGCGCTCCGGGCATTCGCCCGAACCTTCTGCCGCAATCCCAATGACGCCGATGACCTGGTTCAGGAGACGATGCTGAAGGGTATCGCCAACCTCGACAAGTTCAAGCCGGGAACGAGGTTGAAATCCTGGCTGTTCACGATCATGCGCAATACCTTCTACACCCAAATCAAGGTGAGGAACCGCGAGGCGCCCGGAGACGAAGATTGCGTCGCCAGCCTGCCGCAGAATGACGCGACGCAGGACTGGGCGTTGAGAGGGCAGGAATTGCTGGATGCGCTGTCGCGCATTCCCCCGCATTACCGCGAAATGTTCGTCCTGGTGATGGTGCTCGGCGAGAGCTATATCGACGCCGCGGAGATTTGCGGCTGCGCGATCGGAACCGTGAAAAGCCGGGTAAATCGCGCGCGTCAACTGCTTCTCGAAGAACTTGGCGAGGTGCAGTAGGCGGTTTTCATGAGGCTCGATTCAACCGACTCCATTGCGGAACATTCAGCTGGTCTCCCTGTTGGGGCGCTACCTCGATCCTGAGGAAACAGGGAGTAGAAAAATGGCTAACGATAGATTCAGGCGCATGCGTGATCGTGAACGGGAAATGCCGTCGCGGCCGTGGCGCGGACGTCCGGCGCCCGAAGACTGGCAAACAGATGATCTCGGTTACACCGATCATCGTGGTCGCCCGAGCAATCCGCGCTACGAGGAAGACCGCTACTATTCCGACTATGACGAATTCGGCTATCCGGCTTTTCCCGGTCTCTACCCGCCGGCCCGGGCCCGCCCCCGCCAGCCATGGGACGAGCCTCGCGGGCGCGGGCGTGACGATCGCGATTTCTGGGACAGGGCCACGGACGAGGTGCAGTCGTGGTTCGGCGACGATGATGCCGAGCGCCGTCGCGAGGCCGATCATCGCGGCAAGGGGCCGCGCGGCTACAAGCGGTCCGATGATCGCATCAACGAGGACGTTCACGACCGCCTGACCGACGAACCGACGCTGGATGCCAGCGACATCTCGGTCTCGGTCGACAATGGCGAGGTCACGCTCGACGGCTATGTGATCGGCCGGTGGCAGAAACGCCGCGCGGAAGACTGCGTGGACAGCGTTTCCGGCGTTACCCATGTGCAGAACAATCTGAGGGTCAGGACTGAAGGAAGCTTCGATTCCCCGGCCTCTCAGCTGAACAACAACGAGTGACGGTGTTGGGCAGGCGGCGGGACATGCCGCCTGTCCGTTCGTTTCCGCAGGTTGGAATTGCGCCGCAAGAAGAAAAGCCCGCCGCTCGCAAGCGACGGGCTTCCAAGTTGTGCATCCACTCACGGCTAATCAAGCGGCCTTCTTTTCCGCCTCGGCATTGGCTGCCGTTTCGGCGATCTCGGTGAGCTTGCTGTCGGCGTTGCTTTCTTCCGAAAGCGTTTGTTCCAGCAGCGCCCGCACATCGTCATGGCCAAGGCGCTTGGCCCAGGTTCTGAGCGTGCCGTAGCGGGCGATTTCGTAATGTTCGACCGCCTGGGCCGCCGCGACGAGGCCGGCATCGAGGGCGGCGGTACCCTTGAACATCTGCATCACCTCGTCGCCTTCATCGAGAATGCCGTTGATGGCGTCGCAGGTGCGCCCGCGCGCCGGCTTGCCCAGAATTTCGAAAATGTCCTCAAGGCGGCTGATGTGATCCTCGGTCTCCTCGCGGTGGTGGTCGAAGGCCTGTTTCAGCTTGTCCTCGTTGGCGGCATGGGCCATGCGCGGCAGGGCTTTCACGATTTTCCGCTCGGCGTAGTAGATGTCGCGGAGCGTCTCGTAGAACAGGTCGTTGAGTGTCTTCTCAGCCATGGATATCTCTCCCTTATTGGCATGTTGACCCGCCCCTAACCGGGCGTTCGGGGAAATGTTCCTGGCCTGGTGCTGTCAATCAGCTTCCGCCGGAGTGCCCCTTGGGAAGCACCGTGGTAATGCTCGCGGACACGGGATCGCTCGCCGGAAAACTGTCTTCCAGACCTTCCTCAAGCGCGCTTTCCTGATCAGCTTCGCTCTCGCTCGCCCTTATGGAATCCGCCAGCCTGCCGATGACGGCACGGGCGGAATATTCCGGATTTTCGACCGGCTCCGGAAAGACGACGGTCACCTCGGTCTTGTTCGCGGTTTTGAAGACCACCCTTCGGTGATCGGGCGTTGTGTGAATAGTCTGTTGTGACGACATGATTTCAACCTCCGTTGCGACAGGTCATGCCTAATCGCGATAGCGCCTCCTTTGTTCCGGCCAATTGGCGAAAGCGGGTCTGAAACATATCGCGCAGAACGGAATTGCCGCAGACCATCGCGGCGCTCAGCGCCTGTGTGGACCTCGGCGATCTGGAAGACTGGGTCGAGCACCATCCGCCTGTATCGCAGGCCTGACCGGTAAGACCGAACCTTGGAGGGTTTCGCGGTCAGGTGGAAACATCTGATGTCCGCTAACATGCATCAAAACAAAGAGATAGAGCTGTTTCTCGTTTCCGTGAAACGCGGAACTGCGCTAGTTCAGCACGTTCCCGCCATCATGGAGGCGCATGTCCTCGAGTGCCGCAAGCAGCCATTCCAGGCGGGTCGCATCGGCGGGCTTGTCATTCACATGGGTGATCGCGTGCTCGAGCGTCCGTTCGACCAGCCTGTCTGCGGCTGCATCATCGGTGATCAGCAGGCGCGCCGCCAGCCGGAGGCTCGGCACGAGCGCCGCAACATCGTCGCCTTCATCGCGGATACTGTCCGTTCCGGGGCGATCATAGGTCGAAACGAGCGATGCGATGATTTCACGGATGCCGTTCGGCTTCGGCAGCGCGCTGATGAAGCGGAAGCGGTCGGGTATAATGATTTCGGCACATCCGGAAAAGAACACGAACGGTGTCTGGTTCTGGTGCAGGATGTCCGCCAGCGGGAACACTGGCGCGCCGTCGAGATTGATATCGAGGACGGCTGCGTCGGCCCGGCCGAGATGGGGGATGGCCTGGGAAATCGACGCGACGGGCCCCAACACTTTGGCGCCGACCTTTTCGAAGGTGCGGGAAAGGTTCTGGGCGATCAGATATTCATCTTCCACGATCAGGATCCGTGATCCGCGCAGCCTGTCGAGGTTTCCCTGCAGGGCATTGTCATCGAGGTCTCGGATATCGTGGTCCGGCATTTCCGGTTGGTATTGCATCTGAGGTCTCCAATTCGGTGAATGTGTCAGTAGGCACGACGCAGGGCTCCCCGGCCGAAGACGGCCGGCGAAACAAACGCATTCGCGACTGAACTTTCCTGAAAAGCAGGTATCCCGATGGAGTGGCCGGCTTCCTGAACAGCACGCGCGGGAACGGTTGCTGTTCCCTTGGATGCTTGCTCGCGGGTTTCGCAAGTGCTTGTCCGGCATGGATAGATGTTGCAACCTTGGCCAGGAGCATAGGCGCTTCAACCGGCAAAAGATACCCCTGCATGCAAGATCGGCCCGGAAGCCTTATTCCTCGGCGGCATTCAGCTTGTCGAAGGGAATGCTGATCGTCGCGATCAACCCGGAGGCCGCGTACTCGGTTTCGAACGTGCCGCCGAGGCGATACGAGATCTCGCCCTTTATGAGACTGCTGCCGAAGCCGTTGTGTTCGGGCGGCTCGATCGGCGTCTCGCATTTTTCCTGCCAGTGCATCTGGAAATAGCCGTCGCTGACGAGCCAGGAGATTTCGACCCTGCCGCCGCTGGTGCTGAGCGCGCCATATTTGGCGGCATTGGTCGCCAGCTCATGGACCACCATGCCGAGCGCCAGGCTGCTTTCTGGGGCAACCTTCAGTTCCGGACCGTCAAGGGTTATGCGGGGAAGGCTGAAGGGCTCCAGCCCGGTCGTCAGGATCTGCCGGATCGAAGTTTGCCGCCATTGCTCGCGCGACAGCAGCACATAGGCGCGCGACATGGCATTGAGCCGGCCGAC
The DNA here is from genome assembly GCF_053484295.1 of Martelella sp. AMO21009. Taxonomy (NCBI): domain Bacteria; kingdom Pseudomonadati; phylum Pseudomonadota; class Alphaproteobacteria; order Hyphomicrobiales; family Aurantimonadaceae; genus Martelella; species Martelella sp. AMO21009. Next base: position 174,187 of record NZ_JBAKFR010000006.1, on the reverse strand, counting down.
GAGCGCGCTGTGGTATTGCTCGACGGAGGAAGAGGAATCGAGCATCTGGTCGGCCACGGCCGAGACCACCGCCAGCATGTTCTTGACCCGGTGATTGAGCTCGGAGATCAGTACTTTCTGATGCGCTTCCGCTTCCTTGAGATTGGTGATGTCGGTGAGCGTGAACACCGCGCCGTCGGTTTTGCCGTCGGCGGTCCGGTAGGGCAGGATGCGCGCCAGATAGGTCCGTGCGCCGCCCTCCTGCCGGATGTGTTTTTCCAGTCCGGTGTCCGTGTTGAGAACCGTTGCGAGGTCGTCTGCCAGGTCCGGATAGTCAAGCGTGTTTGAAAGTTCGGTGAGGGGCCGGCCGATGTCATGGCTTCTGAGGTTGAAGTGGGCGCTTGCCGCCGGGGTGAAATTGCGCACGACGAGACTTCGGTCGAGAAAGATCGTGGCGATTTCGGTGCTGGCGAATAGATGCTTCAGGTCGTTGTGGACCCGGCCGAGCTCCTCGATCTTGCTGTTGAGTTCCGCGTTGATCGTGCCCAGTTCCTCGTTGAGCGACTGCATTTCCTCTTTGGAGGCTTCGAGCTCCTCGTTCGTCGATTGCGCCTCCTCGTTCACCGACATCAGTTCTTCGTAGGAGGATTTCAGCTCCTCAAGCGCGGTCTCGTATTCCTCGATGGTCGAGTGCATGCGCTCGCGCGTTTCCTGGAGTTCCCGCTCAAGGCCCGCAACCGCGTCCGCGCCGGGCGGCGGCGTTTGCCGGTCGGCGGGCTCGGGCTTCGCGCCGGTCTTCTCGAACAGCACGAGATAAAGCGGGTTGGCGTCGTCCTTTCCGTGCCGCAGCGGCTCGACGGTGATGCGCACCAGTTGCGCGCGCTCGCCGGCCTCATCGAATGCGATGTTGTCGTGAACCACCCTTTCGCCACGCGCCACCGCCTCGGCAAAGGCCGATCGCAGTTCAAGCCGCAGACCGTATTTCGCCATCGCCAGCAATTGGCGGTTGGGCAGGCCCTGCTGGGCTTCGAGAAACTGACCGGTGCGCGCGGAATAATAGACGATGTCGCCGTCCTTGTCGGTCACGACATGGGGCGGCGAGAAATGTTCGAGGACCTGTTTTTCGACATTCGTCGTCAGCGGAAAACCTGACGAGCGCTCGCTGCGCCCGCCCGTATTGCGCGGCACGGAAGGCGCTTCGCCGAAGAAATGACGCAGATGGCTGGTCGGGTTGGCGTAGGGGCTTGCCTGATAGATGCGGTTGCGCTTGTCGACCGGCGTGAACAGATCGGTATGGCGGCCGATGCTTTCCGACGTGCCGAGAAACAGATAGCCGGTGGGCTTGAGCGCATAATGGAAGGTCGGGATCACCCGGTTCTGCAACTCCGGGCCGAAATAGATCAGCAGGTTTCGGCAGGACACAAGCTCCATGCGGGAATAGGGCGGATCCTGAATGACGCTGTGCGGCGAGAAGATGCAGAGTTCGCGGATATCGCTCTTGACCACATAGGCAGCGCCTTCGCGGGTGAAGAACCGGCGACGCCGTTCGGCCGACACGCCTTCGAGCAGGATGTCCGGATAGCGGCCGGCCCGCGCCACCGTCAGCGCGTCCTCGTCGATGTCGGTCGCAAAGATCTGGACGCGTGGTTTCGGCCCGTCATGGGCGTTGAGATATTCCCGCACCAGAATGGCGATCGAGTAGACTTCCTCGCCGGTGGCGCATCCCGGGACCCAGATGCGCACGCTGTCGGCAGCCCGCTTGTCCTTGAAGATGCGCGGCAGGATGTCGTTGGCGAGGGTCTCGAACGCTCTGGCATCGCGGAAGAAGCTTGTGACATTGATCAGCAGGTCGCGATAGAAGGCGTCGACCTCCTCCTTATCCTTTTGAAAGAAATCGAGATAGTCATCGATCTTTTCGATATTCTTCAGCTGCATGCGGCGACGGACGCGGCGCAGGAAGGTCTTGGTCTTGTAGCCGGAAAAGTCGTGTCCGGTATGTTCCTTCAGCACCGAACATATCGACAGGCGGGCGGCATCGAGAATGCGGTCGACGTGATCGTCGTCGCGTTCCAGGTCGGCGAGCAGGACAAACCCGCGGGCGTAGTCGGCGAGCCGCTGGCCCATACTCGCGGCATCGTCGGTGATGTCGATCACGCTTTCGCGCAGCGCGTTGCGGAAAAAGCCTGATTCTGCCGATGAACTGTCACTCGTCTGCGCGAGTGTGAGGCCGCCCTGTTCCTTGATCGCCTTGGCACCAAGCATGCCATCCGGGACCGAGAGGATCACCGCGGCGGCATGATCGCCCTGGTCCTTTGCGATGGAACTCAGCAGCGTATCGGCGGGGCGCAGGTCGGATGTTTCCGAGGGCGGCAGCTGGCAGAAGGCGCCGTCCCGGATCGAAAGCAACGTGTCTTCAGTGGCGAGATAAACCTTGTGCTTCTCCAGCCGCTGGCCATCCTCTGCCGTCATCACCCGCATCGACGTCAGGCTGCGCAGGGTCTCGACCAGGTCTCCCGCTTCTTTGTGGTGGTGGATCAGGAGCACGAATGCCACGTCATGGTCGTGCGGCAGACCCCGAAAGAAGCGCTCCACGGCGGCGATATCCCGCGCCGAGGCGCTTACGCCGACAGTCAGGAAGGTTCTTGGAGTGAGCGTCATGCGGGTTCCTGTCGTGCTGGTCGGGCCAAGGATTCGTCAGGGCCATTGGCCGTTCATATCGTGCCAGCCCTGATCGTGCAAAAAGCTTCAGGCCTGGCGATCACATCTTCTCCTTGATGCCCTTCGACAAGAGCCACCAGTTGACCGGATAGGCGGTCGCGAACCCCGCCCACATGGCGATCTGCATCATGAACCAGAACTCGACCGTCGGGACCTCCAGCTTGATGCCGAGGAGGTGGCGGAACAGGAAGAACTGGGCAAAGGCCATGAAACCGTACATGCCGACCTGCCACGCCGTCAGCGACAAGAAGTCGGCCTTGATCGCCTGGATGATGCCTTGCCCCACAGACAGTCCGCGCATCGGCTTGATCGTGAAATACTGGAACACGACGCCAAGCGAGAAGGCGAAGATATAGTCCAGCACCCACACGGCGAACATCTTCTCCGCAAAGATTGTCTGCCAGCCGAACCAGACGGCGACCGCCGGCACGAAAAAGGCGAGCCATTCGGCAATCAGGTCGCCCAGCGCGCAACCGCTGCCGCAATGCGCCGCACCCTTGCCGACCATGACGGCAAACGGCGTCACAGCCTGGCTCGGCGGCTTGCGGTCCTGCTGCATCGCTTCGTGGTGCGCTTCCGCCGTCGCCAGCCGGCCATAGCGAAAATAGGCCCAGAGCGCGGCCACCGAACCAAAAAGCGCCACCAGCGGCCAGACGAGGTTCATGATCCACATGTGTTGCGGATGCCGTTTCACGTCGAGCGCGATGACCAAGGCGCAGGCAATTGCGACGATCAGGGAGAGAATGGAGAGAACATGGATCCAGACGGGCATGTGTTCGATTCCTTCTGTGTTCGCGGGTGAGACCTTTTCGAATAAAAGCTGTTCACCCTGTTAATAGCTCGCGGGCCTTATTGTTTCGTGCGGCCGCTCCGCTCACACCGCGCCCCGCGACAGGTAGTCCACGAATGTCAGCAGCAGCAAAGCTGCAAACCAGAACAGCGCGCCGGTGCCGAACAGGCGGATCATCGGCGTCTCATGCCGCATGCCCATGAAGAACCAGAGGACCAGTCCCGCTTTCATCGACGCGATGAGCAGGCCCGCGAACAGGCTGACGGGGCCGGTGAGCATGTAGCTCGCCAGCACCGTGAGGCCCAGCAGGAGGGCAAGAAACAGCCAGATGACGGAGGTCTGCAGATATTGGCGCATAGCGATCACCGTGCGAGATAAAGGACGGGAAACAGGAAGATCCAGATGATGTCGACCAGATGCCAGTAGGTCGCAGCCGTCTCGGTAGCCGTGGCGCCTGCCGGGAGTTTCACGCGTTGGGAACGGACGAGCCATGCGAACAGGCTCAGCACCACGATGCCGATGGTCAGATGCAACGCATGGAGCGAGGTTGCGATCAGATAGATGTTCATGAACAGGTGCTCGCCGGGCGAGGCGAAATTCGTATGGAGGCCGGGCAGGGGCAGCAGACCCTCCTGATACTCGCTCCAGTATTCATAGGCCTTGAGGCCGAGGAAGGCGACGCCGAGCGCGGCCGCAAGCGCGAGGCAGAGCGAGACCGGCCGGGCATGGCCGACGCGCGCCGCCTTCACCGCGATTGCCACCAGTGCGCTCGATGTCAGCAGGATCATCGTGTTGGCGGCGCCGATCGCCACATGCATCTTTTTCGACGCGGCGATGAATTCTTCCGGGTGCAGGTAGTGGGCGACGAAGATCACGGCGAACAGGCCGCCGAACAGCATGATCTCGCTTGCGAGAAACAGGTAGACGCCGAGCATGTCGGCCTCGCGCTGCTGCCCGCGCGTGCTGTAGGGCTCCTTCAGTCGCGGCATGTCTTGGCTCATCGGCTGTCCTCCTTGTCGACCGGATAATCGTAGGGCCTGCCGGTGACGGTCGGTATCTCGACGAAATTATGCTTCGGCGGCGGCGATGGCACCGCCCATTCGAGCCCGGTCGCGCCCCAGGGATTGGCGCTCGCGCGCTTGCCGGCCATGAGCGAATAGCCGAGATAGACGAAGGGCAGCAGGTAGGCGAAGCCGAGCAGGGTGGAGCCTGCGGACGAGAGGACATGCAGCGTCTGGAACTCCGGCGCATAGACGTGGTAGCGCCGCGGCATGCCGAGAAAACCGAGGATGAACTGCGGAAAAAAGGTCAGGTTGAAGCCGAAGAAGATCGTGGCGGCGGTGATCCGCCCCCAGGTGAGCGGATACATCCGCCCGAACATCTTCGGCCACCAGAAGTGCAGCGCGCCGAAATAGGCCGAGATCGTACCGCCGACCATGATGTAGTGGAAGTGGGCGACCACGAAATAGGTGTCGTGGACATGCACGTCGATGGAGAGCATCGCCAGCGCCAGCCCCGTCAGCCCGCCGACGACGAAGAGCCCAATGAAGGACATGGCGAACAGGAAGGGCGGATCGAGCAGGATATTGCCTTTGTAGAGCGTCGCCGTCCAGTTGTAGACCTTGATGCCGGAGGGAACAGCGACGGCGAGGCTCAGAAACGAGAACACCGCGCTTGCATACATCGACTGACCGGAGACGAACATGTGGTGGCCCCAGACGAAGAAGCCGATGATCGCGATCGCAATCGATGAGCCGGCGACGAAGCTGTAGCCGAAGACCGGCTTGCGGGCGGCGGCGGCCACAAGCTCGCTGATAACGCCGAGCGCCGGCAGCACCATGATGTAGACCGCCGGGTGGCTGTAGAACCAGAAGAGATGCTGGAACAGCAGCGGATCGCCGCCGAGTGACGGATCGAAGATGCCGAGGCCGAACAGCCGTTCGGCCGCAATCAGCACCAGCGTGATCGACAGCACCGGGGTTGCCAGCACCAGAATGATCGAGGTGGCGTAATGCGACCAGACGAACAGCGGCATGCGTCCCCAGCCCATGCCGGGCGCGCGCAGCTTGTGGATGGTAACGATGAAGTTGAGGCCGGTCAGGATCGACGAGAAACCGACGATGAACACGGCGGCGGCAACCAGCACGACATGGCCGTTCGAGAACATCGATGACAGCGGCGTATAGAAGGTCCAGCCGGTATCGACGCCGCCGACGAGCAGCACGATCAGCGTGAACAGGCCGCCGAGGATATAGATATACCAGCTCAGAAGGTTCAGCCGGGGAAAGGCGAGATCGCGGGCACCGATCATCAGCGGGATCAGGAAATTGCCGAAGACATTGGGGATCGACGGGATCAGGAAGAACCAGACCATGATGACGCCGTGCAGCGTGAAGGCGCGGTTATAGCCCTCATTGGTCAGCAGATCGCCTTCGGGCGTCAATAGATCGGCGCGCACCAGCCCGGCGGCGGCCCCGCCGACCAGGAAGAAGAAGGTCACCGAAACCAGATAGAGGACGGCGATGCGCTTGTGATCGGTCGTCAGCAGCCAGGAGCGGATGGTGTAGCCGGCATTGAGATAGCTTGGCGGGTTTTCGGTCATGGCGTGTCCTCCGTCGTGGCGAGCGACTTGATATAGGCGACGAGCTTCATCACCTCGTCCTCGCTGAGCACGTTCTTGAATGTCGGCATGATCGGCGGATAGCCGGCGGCGATCTCAGACTGCGGCAGCAGGATGCTGTCGCGGATATACTGGTCATCCGCCGTGACGATGCTGCCGTCGGCAAGCGGAACCGGGCTGCCGTAAAGCCCTTCGAGATCGGGCGCTTTCACAGTGGCGGCGGGGCCGTGGCAACCGCTGCAACCATTGCTGCGGAAGAGCTTTTCACCCTCCGCCGCCAGCGACGCATCGGTGCCGGACTGCTCCAGCCAGGCGGCGAAGGCGGGTTTCTCCATGACGATGAAACGGCCGGTCATTTCCGAATGGTCGGCGCCGCAGAATTCCGCGCAGGCGAGTGCATAGATGCCCGGCTTGTCGGCGGTGAACCAGAGCGAGGTATAGCGGCCGGGAACCACATCCTGCTTCAGCCTGAGCGCCGGAATGTAGAGGCTGTGGATCACATCCTGCGAGGCCATCGACAGCCTGACGGGCTCGCCGACCGGGACATGCAACTCGTCGATCTCGCGCTGGCCGCCGGCATGCTCGAATTTCCACATCCACTGTTTAGCGACGACGTTGATCTCCATCGCATCCGGCGGCGGCTGATGGACGGTGAAGAACATCCGCGTCGACCAGACGAAGAGGATGACGATCAGGATGAAAGGGATCAGCGCCCAGGAGATCTCCAGCAAAGTGTTGCGATTGACCCGGTCGCTGCGGTCCGCCTTGCGGCCGGCACGGTATTTCCAGGCATAATAGGCAATCAGGACGAAGACCGGCGCCGAGAGCGCCACGACCAGTGCGGTGAACACCCACATCAAAAGGTCGATCCGGCCGCTATAGGCGGAGGCGGATTCTGGCCAGAACGCGATGAAATCGCTCATTCCGCCGCCTCCTTCCGCTTCCGGCGCTCGCGCACCAGCGCCACCGCGATCAGCCCGCCGCCGGCGAGCGCCGTCAACCCGCCGCCGATCCTCAGCATGGATTGCACCAGCGAGCCATAGCGGCCGGTGACGGGGTCATAGTGGTAACAGAGCAGCAGGATCTGGTCGCCCCAGTCGCCGATCCTGCCTTCGCCGGCCTCCGTCAGCGCCAGCTTCATGTCAGTCGGCTGTGGCGTCAGGCCATAGATCCAGCGGCTCAAATGTCCGTCGCGGGTCAGGAAGGCGGTCGCGGCGACATGGGCGTACTGGCTGATGCGCTCGTCATAGGCATAGCGATAGCCGAGTGCATCGGTGACCGCGCGGATGTTTTCCTTCGTGCCGGTCGTCGCGTGAATGCCGCTCATGTCGATGTCCGGAAAAGATTTTTGCAGCACTGCGAGGTCAGCGCGGGCAACCTCCGGCCCTTCGGCCGGATCGATACCGAAGGCGATCATGGTGAAATCCTCGCCCGGCTTGAATTCCTGCGCGCGGATTGCCTGCATGACGCCCGACAGCGTCACGCCGCAGATGTTCGGGCAGTCGTGCAGAACCGGGACCAGCACGATCGGCTTACCGTCGGCAAGTTCGGCGAGCGTCACGGTCTCGCCATCGGCGTTCCGGAAGGGCAGATCGAGGGGGATTTCGGCGTCCGGCCGCTCGTCAATGCCCGCAAGCCCGAACGGGTCGAAATTGGCGTCGCGCGCGGCGAGCGCCGGAACGGCGAGAAGCGCGAGCAGCGCCGCCAGGATGGGGAGCTTCGTCATCGGCCATCTCCATTGGTCTCGTTCGGCCAGCCGCGGTCGGCGAGGATATCGATGGCGCGATCGGCGGGAATGCGGATGCGGCCGTCCTCGCTCCGGCCGTAGGTTTCGATGAGGCGTCGGTTGCTTGCGTTCAGCGCGTCGAGATCGGCCTTCGGAAAGACTTCCAACCGTGGGCCGGCGACGGGTCTTTCGGCGGTCCGGACGGGCGTCGGCTCGCGGTCCGGCACGCTGAAAAGGCCGGTGAGGAACGCGACAAAGGCCAGCGACACGGCCACGAAGACCACGAGAATGGCGCCGGCATAAAGGACCATGCGGACGGAGACATCGCGCTGTTCATACTCTGCGCTGTTATTGTTCTCGTTCATGGCTCGGCCTCCCGTGGCGCACGAAACCCGGCGCTTGCCGCGAGCATCAGGCCCGCGCCGGAAAGGAGTGCTACGGCAAGGCCGCCGCGGCCGGGAAGCGCAAGCCAGAGGCATTCGACAGCCTTGCCGCCGAGGATGATAGCGGCGAGTGCCACGACCCAGCGTCGCGATTGCCGGATCGGGGGGAAGAGCAGGAGGGCGGCTGGCAACGCGCCGCTTGCCGCCAGCAGGTATTCGACATAGCGCCAGAGCCCCGCGCTGCGCGGTTCGAACCATTCGAGACCTGCGGCGGAATTGACGTTCCAGGACACGAAATATTGGATGTAGGCGAAATAGAGCCAGAACAGCACGGCGACCAGCAGCAGGGTGCCGGAGAGCGGCAGGCGCGATGCAGGGGATGAAAGCACCAGCAGGCAGAGCGCGATACTGGCCTGAACGGAGAGCACATAGAGCGCGAAGCCGGAGGAAAAATAACCAGGCGTAAGCGGCATCAGCCACAGGCTTGTCGCCAGCCCCTGCAGGATGACGAACAGGATGAGGGCCACGGCCGCTGTGGCGCGGGAGCGCGTCGCGCACCAGGGCGCGATCAGCAGTGCCAGCAGGAAGCCGACCGTTACCAGCGCATAGGCCCATTCGTTGAGAAACAGCGCGCGGAACATTGTGTCACGCTCCATCCCCTGCCAGCCATAGAGCATTGGCGAGAACAGAAGCAGCGGCAGAAAGGCGACGAAGATCGGTGCAAGCCGGGCGAGGCCCGCCGTCGCGCCGGCGAACTGGCGCTGCCAGCGCCCGCCGGTAAGCGCCATGATGAGCAGCAGGAAGGCAGCGCCGATCGGGATGGCGCTCGCGAAAACGCTGGCCGCGAGCAGGCCGGCGAGGCCCGGTTCCGGCCGGTCGGCCATCAGCAACCCGGCGACCGCCAACAGCAGCAGGCCGGCAACCAGGCGGATCAACGGGACGGTCGGTCGAAGGGTCATGGCCGCGCCTCCGCAAGCTCGTGCCGGTCTTGCGCCGATAGCAGCCGCTCCGGCGCGTCCTGGCTGATTTGCAGCGCCTTGACATAGGCCGCGATCGCCCAGCGGTCGCGTGGTGGAACGCGGCCAGCATAGGGATACATCACGCCATAGCCATCGGTGATGACATCCACGATATGGCGCGGATCGACGTTGCGCAGCCGTTCGGAATGGAAGCTTGGCGGGGTGGGAAAGCCGCGCGAGGGGATGCGGCCATTGCCGTAGCCGGCGGGATCATGACACGGCACGCAGAAGATCGCGTAGCGCTCCTTCCCCCGCTCCAGCAGTGCGCGGTCCATCGGCGGGCGGGTCTGAAGCGCGGCGGTTTGGGCCGGGGCGCCGCGCGAGACGGTGCCCTCCGGCGGATGCTGAAGCGCCTTGCCATCGGGAAACAGTGAGCTTTCCTCGTAGTCGTCATAGCGCGGCTGATCATTCATGCCGTCACAGGCAGCAAGGGCCAGAAGGCAGGCGAGAAGGGGCAAGGGCTGCAGGGTCATGACGGCGCCTCCGGCAGCGGCACCAGTGCGACGGTCTCGGCGCCGAGGTTCTTCAGGTCGTCCGGGGTTCGCGCGGTATCGAATTGCTCGTCCGTTGCGTGGACGAGGATGTAGAAGCGGTCGCTCGTGGAAAAATCCGGGATTTCGAAATCGGGGTGGTGCAGCTGCGGCAGCCGGCAGGACAGAAGCGTGCCGATGACCGCGAAGACGATGGCCGACATCACCGCGACTTCCAGCGTGATGATCGGCAGCGGCTGCCAGGCGAATACCGGCCGCCCGCCGATATTCAGCGGATAGGCGTAATTGGCGTAAAGCTGCACGCCGAGCCCGGCAAGCGCGCCGAAAAGCCCGCCGGCAAGCGTGATCCAGGCAACGCGGTTGTCGCCGGCATCGAGCGCGTCAGCGATCTCCTCGGAGAAATAGGGGCCGAGAACGTCCAGCTTGCGGTAGCCGCGCTGCCGCAATGTTGCGAGATGGCTTGCCAGACCTTCCGGCCCGGCGAAGTCGGCGGCTGCGGCGTGATAGTGCGTATCGGGACGGTCAGCGGGCATGGCGGGCCTCCTCTGACGCCTTTTTCAGCTCGAAGCCGGAGACGATCGGCAGCAGGCGGATGAAAAGCAGAAACGGTGCCAGAAAGACGCCGATCATGCCGGCGAAAAGCGCCCAGTCCCAGAGGCTCGCCTGAAACGTGCCCCTGGAGGAGACGAGATGATCGCGGTAGAGCCCGGTAACGATCAGCATGTAGCGCTCCATCCACATGCCGGCGGCGACCGAAACGCCGATGGCGGCAAGCAGCAGGCTGTTTCGCCGCACGCGCCGCAGCCAGAGCAGCTGCAACGGCACGAAATTGCAGACGACCGCGCCCCAGAAGCTCCAGGCATAAGCGCCGGAAAGGCGGTCATGCAGCGTTTCGAGCTCCGATTGTTCGCCGGAATAGAGCGCGTTGAAGATATCGGCGAGGTAGCCGTATGCCGTCATCAGCCCGACCGCGAGCAGGAGCTTGCCGATCAGGTCGCTATGGGCATCGGTCAGAATGTCATCGAGCCGGAAGGCGCGGCGCAGCACAGCCATGATCACCGCCACCACCGCAAAGCCGGAAAACACCGCGCCGCAGAGGAAATAGGGCGGAAAGATCGACGAGTTCCAGCCGGGGATCGGGCCGCCGCCGAGCAGCAGCGAATAGGCCGCGGTGATGATGAACACCATCGATACGGCTAGCCCGGCGCAGAGCCGATAGGCCTGTTCCCAGCGCCGCCAATGCCGCATGGAGCCGCGCCAGCCAAGGGCGGCGAGCCCGTAGCAGACCTGGCCGAGGCGGCCCTTTGCCCGGTCGCGCAGGCGGGCGAAATCGGGGATCGCGCCGACATACCAGAAGGCGGCGGAGGCCACGAGATAGGTCAGCACGGCGAAGAAATCCCAGGAGAGCGGGCTCTTGAACTGCGGCCAGATGCCCATCGTGTTCGGATAGGGGGCCGTCCAATAGAACAGCCACGGCCGGCCGAGATGGAGGATCGGATAGAGCCCGGCGCAGATGACGGCGAAAAGCGTCATCGTCTCGGCAAAGCGGTTGAGCGCATTGCGCTTTCCGACGCCGGTCAGGAGCAGCAGCGCGGAGATCAGCGTTCCGGCATGGCCGATGCCGAGAAACCAGATGTAGTTGACGATCGGAAAGCCCCAGGCGACCGGGATATTGTTGCCGAACACGCCGACGCCGCGCCAGAAGAGTACCGTGACGGCGACGGCGAAGCAGAGGAGCAGCAGCAGGGCGAAGGCGAACGAGAGCGCCCACGCCCGTGGTGCCGGAAAACCGAGCGGCAGGTCGGTGACGGCGTCGATCCGTTCGGCAGAAAGTGGCCTTGTCTCCGTCATCACCCCTCCACCCGCGCGAGATAGGATGTGCGCGGCTTGGTGTTGACCTCTTCCAGCAGCAGGTAGTCGCGCGGCTCCGCCTTCCGCCGGCTGACCTCGGTGTCAGGATTGGCGACATCGCCGAAGCTGATCGCTTGTGTCGGGCAGGCCTGCTGGCAGGCTGTCACCACCTCGCCATCGCTGAGCGGCCGGTTTTCGCGGTCGGCGTCGATGCGCGCGGTCTCGATTCGCTGGACGCAGTAGGTGCACTTCTCCATGACGCCGCGCGAGCGGACGGTGACCTCGGGATTGCGCATGGCGCGCAGTTGCTCGGGGTCGTCGCCGGTATAGTCGAACCAGTTGAAGCGGCGCACCTTGTAAGGGCAGTAGGAGGCGCAGGTGCGGGTGCCGATGCAGCGGTTATAGACCTGCACGTTGAGCCCGTCGGAACTGTGGACGGTGGCATTGACCGGACAGCCCATCTCGCAGGGCGCATCCTCGCAATGCATGCAGGGCACGGGCTGGAAATAGGAAAGCGGCGCCTCCGGCGGGCCTTCGTAATAGCGGTCGATGCGCAGCCAGTGCATCTCGCGCCCCTCGGCCACAAGGTCCTTACCGACGACCGGAATATTGTTCTCCGCATTGCAGCCCACGACGCAGGCATTGCAGCCGATGCAGGCGTCAAGGTCGATCGACATGCCCCAGGCCGGGCTGGTCCTTGGCTTTTCCGGATAGAAGCTACCGGGGCTTTCTTCGTGCTTTGCGGCCGCTTGGCGCGTTGCCTCTGCGCTGACGGTCCTGACGAAGTCATGCCCCTCCATCGCCTGGTGAAGCTGGGTCGAGGCGAGCTTTTCGCGCACGCCCGTTTTCTCCAGCGTGATCCCGCTCAGCATGTGGCCGCCTGCCGCCAGCGGATAGGCATCGGTGCCGAGACCATCGGCGAGCGCGCCGAAGCTGCGGTGGCCATAACCGAGGGTGAGAGTGAGCGTTTCGGCCTGCTGGCCAGGCAGGATCCAGACCGGGCCTTCCGCCGTTCTCTCGCCATGGCGGAGCCGGATGACGTCGCCGGCGGTGAGGCCTTCACGTTCGGCAAGCGTCGGGCTGATGAGGATCGGATTACCCCAGGTCAGCTTGGTCATCGGCTTCGGCGTTTCCTGAAGCCAGCCATTATTGCCGAAACGGCCATCCCAGACCGACGGGTCCGGCTGGATGAGCAGGGTGAGCGCGGCGTCTTCCGGGGTCGGCATTGCCATTGGTGCGCCGGCGGTTTCAGGTGCCGGGGGCGCAATCGCTGGGGCAGAAGTGCCTTCCACAAAACCGGCAAACAGGGCTTCATTCCATTGCGCGTCAAAATCACCTTCGAGCCGCTCCCGCCATGTGGTCATCACGATGGCGCGGGCATCCGCCTCGACTTCGCCGATCAGGTTGGCGAGGAGCGTATGTGGCGATCGGACCGAGTAGAAAGGCTGCACCAGCGGCTGCAGGACACTCGCCGTGCCGTCGACCGCGCGCGCATCGCTCCAGCTTTCAAGGTCGTGGGGGATCGGCAGGTGCCAGCGACAGAGCGCGGCCGTCTCGTCGTTATAAAGCCCGGCATGCAGCGTCGTTTCGACCTTGGCCATCGCCCCGGCGAAAGCGGGCGGTCCGGCAAAGGCGGGGTTGCAGTCGAGGACGAACAGCGTCGAGACCGCGCCCGCATCCATGTCATCGATCAGGCTGTCGAGATCGCGCTGGCCGGCCGGCGTTGCGGCGACGGGTTCGGTGAAGGCGAGCGTCTCGCCGATCGCGCCGAGACGCTGGTTGATCCGGTAGGCAAGCGCATGCAGCGCCGGCGCGTGATGCGCTCCGACCGTCACCAGCGCGCGTCCCGGCCGGTCCTCGATCTTTGAAACGGCGTTGTCGACCCAGCGGCTTTCGCTTTCGCTCAGTTCCGGCGCCTCGCCGTCGACGTTAAGCCGCGCCGCAAGCGCCAACAGCAGGGCCGGCATTCGCTGTTCGGGTGCAATCAGCCGCTCGTCGGCGCGGGCTCCGGTGAGACTAGGGCTTGCCTCGGCCATAAAAATGCGGCTCTCGCCGTCGCCGTTGCGGAAGGCTTTGCGTCGTTGGCTCCATTGCCGGGCGTTGACCGACTGGCGCGGGCCAGGGCCCAGAAAATCATCGGAGAACGAGACGATGGTTTCTGCGCGGCTGAAATCCGGCTGCGGCATCAGCGCCCGGCCGAAGGCGGCCTCGGCGCCGAGAATGCGATTGTCCTCGTTGACCGGTTCGGTGATGTGCCAGCGTGCCAGCGGCCAGCGGGCAAGCAGCGCTTCAAGCTGACGGATGAGGGTTGGAGACGTGATCTGGCCGGTGAGTATGCTGAGGCCCGCGCCGGCCGTCGCGTCCAGGGTCGCGCGTTTTTCCGCCAGAAAGGCGTCGAAGGCTGCCCAGCTCGCCGGATCGCCGAATTCCTGCGGTGCTTGCGACCGGTCGGGGTCGTAGAGGCCCAGGAGGGCCGCCTGCAGGAAAACATCGGTGGCGCCGACGGTGGCAGGATGATCGGGATTGCCCTCGAGTTTAACCGGCCGTCCTGCGACCGTCTGGCCGAGAACAGGCAGCGCATAGCCGGAAAGTCGCGTGGCGGTTGCATAGAGCACCGGTTTTTCGCGGTTCGAATCGGCGCGCACATAGGGCAGCGCTTCCTCGTCCGCGCGTGCCTCGCAGCCCGTAAGGCCAGCAAGGGCGAAGGACGCGGCCATCGTCTTCAGCAGCCCGCGGCGGGTGATGCCTTCGCCCATCGCCTGAAGCGCCGGGAACTCCGACGTCAGGAAAGCGTTGAATTCGTCTGTCGCGGACAGTTGCTCCAACCCGCGCCAGAGCGCCTTGCCCGAACGGCCGTCGAGATGCTTGCGGAAGATGTCGGATCCTTGCGTCACATGCCCTCCTTCATCGGTGACAGACATTGCAGTCGTCGAGACGGTCCGGCTCGATCCCGCGGGCCTCGACGACGAGCGCGCCGTAATCGCGATGGGCCGCGAGATCGTCATCAAAGCCCGACCAGTCCATGCGGGTGACTTCGCTCGGGGGGCGCAGTTCGGGGGCGGGATCGCGATGACAATCGAGGCACCAGCCCATCTCGAACGGCTTTGCCTGTTTCATCAGCGGCATCTGGTCGACGCGTCCGTGGCAGGTCTCGCAAGGCACGCCGGTGGTCACATGGATCGAGTGATCGAAATAGACATAGTCAGGAACCCGCGCGACGCGGTTCCACTCAAGCGGTTCTCCGGTGGCGAAGCTCTCGCGCACCGGCGCCAGCATCGGCGCATCGGTCCATATCTGCGAATGGCAAGTCATGCATGTCTCTGTCGGCGGCAGGCCGGCTTTCGCGCTTGTCTCGACCGTGTCGTGGCAATAGCGACAGTCGATGCCGAGATCGCCGGCATGGTGTTGATGGCTGAAGGGGACGGGCTGTTCGCTGACCCAGTCGACGTCGGTGCGATAGCTGGAACTGGCCGCCGACCACCACAGCGCGCCCGCCATCACAATGGCGAGCGCGACCGCTCCGGCGAAAAGCCGAAGCTTCGCATCCGCTGAAGCGCTGAAAATCTGTGCCACGCCGGCCCCCTTACAGCGTCTGAGCCGCCCATCGCGGTGAAGGCTTATGGAAGTGAAACACCTTCCGGCGCGTTCTGTTCCGGCCTTCGCCGCGATCAGGCGGAAAGTCGCGTGTTATCCGACCTGCGCCTTCTGGGCGCCCGTGCCGGGGCGGGCCTTGCCGAGATCGGGCTTCTGGCCGAGCGGATCAGGCTTTTCCACCACCGTGAATTCGGAGCGGCCATCAAGCGATTTGCCTTCGGTCCAGCGGCCCTCGGGCGTCGGTTCGTCCAGCGAGGTGTTGAGGAAGTAGTAGGAGTGCTCCAGAGCCTCGTGATCCTCGGGCGTGGTGTTCGGGATCGGAAGTTGTTTCTCCATGCCGCCGAGCTCCTCGATGACGGCAAGCCATTGCTGCTGGTGCATCGTGTCGCGGGCGATCAGGAAGGAGAGCATATCCTTCATGCCGGCATCATCCGTCATGTTGTAGAGCCGGCTCGCCAGCACGCGGCCGCCCGATTCCGCCGTGACATTGGCGAGCATATCGGTCGCGATATTGCCGGTGGCATAGACATGGCTCATGTCGAAGGGCACGCCGTTCGAATTGACTGGCATCGCGGAAAGGCCCGATGACAGAATGTGGCGCGGGTTCATGCCGCCGAGAATGGCGTTGACGATCGGATCTTCCGCCGCCTTTTCCTGTTCTGAGAGCGGCGCGCCCTCAAGATTGAGCGCCACGGCATGGCCCAGGAACTCGATATGCGACAATTCCTCTGTGGCCGTCATCATCAGCAGGTCGCGGTATTTGCTGTCGCCGCGCGCGCCCATCGCCTGGAAGAAATACTGCATGGCGACCCGGATTTCGCCCTCGATGCCGCCGATCGCCTGCTGGAGATATTTGGCAAACAGAGGATCGGGCTTGTCGACGGTGACCTTGTACTGAAGCTTGGCGGAGTGATGGAACATGGGTTCTTCCTCTTTGTGGTCGTGGAGGCCCCCTAAGCGGGAAGGCTCGGAAATGTTCCCGCCGGACCCTCTGTCGCCCGTCGGAACAAATCGCTGAACTTCCGGTTCGCTGAACAAAGCCTGTGGGGATGAAGCCCAACCGGGGTGCCTGCCACTCCCGCCCTTCCGCAGCAACGCCCTACATGATCACACGCAAGGAGGTCCGATATGGCGCTGACCGACGAAACTCTGGAAAATCGAGAGCCTGATGCAATGACCCAAAGGTCCAATCGCATCGTCATAGTTGGCGGCGGGTTCGGCGGCCTGGCCTGCGCGTCGAAGCTTGGCGGCGCGCCGGTCGATGTGACGTTGATCGACAAGCGCAATCACAATCTGTTTCAGCCGCTGCTTTACCAGATCGCGACGGCCATCCTGTCGCCCGCCGACATTTCCGAGCCGCTGCGGCGAACGCTCGGAAAGGAGCGCAATGTCGATGTGGTGATGGCGGAAGTTGTCGGCATCGATGCGAAACGCAAGGCGGTTCTGACGCGGGATGGAGCGCCGGTGGAATATGATACGCTGGTGATCGCGACCGGCTCCGTCGACAACTATCTCGGCCATGACGAGTGGAAACGCCATGCCCCCGGCCTCAAGACCAATCGCGATGCCCGGCAGGTGCGCGAGACGCTGCTTCTCGCCTTTGAGCGGGCCGAACTGACGCTCGACCCGGACGAACGCCGCAAGCTCCTGACATTCGTGATCGTTGGCGGCGGACCGACCGGCGTCGAACTCGCCGGCGCCATCGCCGAGCTTGGCGTGTTTCTGCTGGAGCGGGATTTCAGGAATATTGCTCCTGAAGAACTGAACATAATCCTGCTGGAGGCCGCGCCCGGCATTCTCTCAGGCTTCGACGAGCAGCTCTCGCAGTATGCGCTGAAGCGGCTCGAGGCGCGCGGGGTCGATGTGCGGACCAATACCCCGGTCGAGGCCATCGTTGCTGAGGAAGTGACTGCGGGCGGCGAAAAGATCCCGACCGGTTGTGTCATATGGGGCGCGGGCGTCAGGGCGACGCCCGTGGCGGAGTGGCTGGGCGTGGAGCCACAGCGCGGCGGCCGGGTGGCGGTGGCCCCCGATCTCAGCGCTGTCGGTTTCGAGGATATCTACGTTCTGGGCGATGCGGCCTCTGTTCAGGGTGAAGGCGGGCCGTTTCCGGCGCTGGCGCAGGTCGCCAAGCAGCAGGGGCAATATCTCGGCAGGAAGCTGCGACGGGAAGCCGAGGGCCCCCATGATGACGCGCCGTTCCGCTTCCGCAATCGCGGCATCACCGCCGTCATCGGCCGCAACGCGGCGGTGTTCCAGTCCGGCCGGTTCAAGCTGACTGGCCGCCTTGCGTGGTGGCTATGGGCGATCATCCACGTCTATCTGCTGGTGAATTTCGAGAAACGGCTGCTTGTCAGCGTCCAGTGGATCTGGACCTTCCTCACCGGCCAGCGCAACGCCCGCCTGATCGATGACAAGACATGATCCCGGTTTTGTCGGAACATCCGGCCTTCTGTCCGGTTAGGCGCAAAGGCCGGTCCTGTACGGACCGAAACGAAAGGAGTAACCGATGGCAAATGCCGACAAGAAACATTTCGGGCCGGGGTCACAGGGCAAGAGCAGCGGCGAAGGCGCGATGACGGACCTCGAAGACGAAATCCTGCCGAAGGATGAGGTTCTGTCCAACCGCGACAAGGCCCGCCATTCCAAGGAGCGCGGGCTTGACGGCAAGAACGTGCAGAACGAGGAATACAAGGACCACAGCGCCAACCGCCGTGACCGCGAGTAGTGGACCTGAGACTCTCAAACGCAGCGCCGGGCTTTCGTCCGGCGCTCTAGTTGTGGAGCCTCAAGAGGTTGTCTCGGTTAAGACCGGGGCGACTGATCGGTGTTTTTGATTTTAGACTGCACATCGCGCCGACCGGTTGGAACGTATCCACCTCGCCGGCATCGACGTCAGTGTCGCGTTCTCCATGTCTTTCGTCTCGGAGCAGACGCTTCCCGCGATCAGGCGCATGGTCGACCGCTTCAGGAGCGGGATCGGCGCAGGGACGGCCAGAAATACCAGACCACTGCCGTCATTACGATAGAACCGCCTGCGATCGCCGATTTTCCCGGATCTTCGGCGAAGGCCAGCCAAACCCAAAGCGGACCGAGAACCACATCCAGAAGCGCGACCAAAGCCGATTCCGATGATGCGACATATCGCCCACCCGCGAGAAACAGCAGGAATGCGAGCGCGGTCGTGAGAAAGGCCAGCATGAATATCAATGCAAGCGCACCATACCCCGGAAGCTGGCCGGATGAGAATGGAAATGCCGCGACCGCGCACAACGCTGCCCCTGCGGCGTTGACATGGACTATGTTGAGGGCTCGATTGCGTCGAGTGACGATCAGAAGCGCTCCGAAGCTCAACGTCATTGCAAGGGCCAGCATGTTGCCCTTGATATCGCTCACCCCCGATGATGTGCCGGCAACGAGCACGATCCCGAGCATCGACAACGTGCTCGCCATCAACAGGCGTCGCGAGGCCGCTTCCCGACCGACCGCGAAGGCCAATGCGGCGGTCACGAAGGGGAGTGTCGCGTAGATGATCAGGACGTTTGCGACTGTCGTCATCGTAAGGGCGGCGACATAGCAGAACATTGCGGCGGCGGAGAAGCAGGCGGCCAGGCAAAAGCGCCAGTCGAAACGGACCGCTTCCGCCGGTCTTGCCATGGCGATGGTAACAAGGCAAAGGCAAGCGAAGAGAGAGCGCCACAGGATCAGATCCCAAAGCCCAAGATCAATTGCGCGTACGAACAGGCCAGCAAGGCTCCAGAGCACGGTTCCTGAACCAACCAGTATCAGACCGTAGATGCGCCGTTTCCCACCATGTTTCTCCGACCGCCGCATCTCAGACAGATTGCCAGCCCAGCCCGGCGCAGAACGCAGCCAGGAGCATCCGCCCCTGTTCCCAGATGCCGAGGCCGCTTGCGCCGTTGATATGGCCGCACGGGCCAATCTCGATGCAACCGGCACCCCATTCCTCAGCGCGTGCCTTCACATACTCCGGGGTGGCATAGGGATCGTTGGCGCTTGCGACGATGAGGGCCGGGAACGGCAGACGATGACGTGGCGGGTTTGCGAAGCTGGACGCTGCTGTCGGGAATGCAGCGGAAGCGGGATCGGGGTCTGCGACCAGAAAAGTACCCATAACCCGCCCCGCGACCCTCTCTGCCGCGTGCACGACGAGCAGGCAGGCCAGACTGTGCGCGACGAGAACAGGCGGCGACGGCGAATTGTCGATTTGCCGTTCCAGCGCGTCTTGCCAGTCTGCAAGATTGGGCTTGTCCCAGTCGGAAGGATGGAACCGGGTAAAGCAAGGCTCTGACGCCTCCCAATGCGTTTGCCAGTGGGTTTCGCCGGAACCGCCGATGCCTGGCAATGTGATGAATGAGGTCATTCCGCCGCCCTTCTATTGTTGGGAAAGATCCATCGAAGGCTCGTAACTGTGGTCAGGCACATCCTTCGTGATCGCCTGCCCGCAAATCACGGCCTGACGCACGCCGTCGTAGGTCAGGACCGGGCTCGCGTGCAGGCTCCAGTCCGGATTGAGGGCCTCGGTAATGCGGTGACAGAAGGCAGCGTCATCGACGCCGATCAGCAGACGATAAGCGTTCATGGTGAAGCTCCCTGACCTCTCACTTCAAATCATAAGCATCTTCAGGAGGCGCTAAACTGAAGTCATCTCAGGCAATCCGCAGTATTTCTCATTTCGCCATTTCTTGGATCTGCCTGGAGTTCAGCGATCAAGCAGGTCGCTCGCCCGACCCGACAGGGGGCACCCCTTCTCTGCAAGCCGTTTGATCGCGTCGCGTGCGATATCCCTGTTGCCCGTGTTGCCGACGAAGCTCGACAGAGAATCCGAAAATTCCAGCACGATGTTGGCCGTCCCGACAGTTTGTCGGTAGTCCACGCGGGAAACCACGTCATAGGGTTTCCTGCGCCGCCTGATTACTCGGCACTCGATATGGTCGGCGTGCAAAATAAGCGTCGGCTTCAGGTCGCTCGATGACCAGCAAATCCAGGGTACGCCCCGCCAGCCCGAAAATGCGGCGACCAACGGAATGTTTGCGACCTCTCCTGCCGTCTCGATCCTGCTGTGCCTTACCGCCGACAGGCGGCTCTTGATGGTGAGAAATATCGTCAGCCAGCCGACACCGATAAGCAAGACGATGGCGAAAATGAAAATCATGGCTTCCGCTTTGCTCATCCGTGCTGGCCTGCCGTTTCGAGCCCGAGTGTAGCGCGCGTTTTGCGGGACGCATCTTCCAGCCAATCATCTCATCTCGTCGCAGTCCAGAAGAAGCCGCGGCTTCGGCTTGCCGCGACGATCAGGCCCAGCTCAGCTGCCGTCAACTTGTCGGCGCCGCGGGGTTGCTTAAGACGCTGAACACAGCCTATGCCACGATCAGGGTTACAGAGTCATGCGCGGTTTACGCAAGGAACCGGCAGTTGTTTTTAATCTGACGGGCGATGTCCCTGGAGAAGGGCGCATCGTTGAACCTGCTTTTGGCATCGGCCCGTGCGCGTTGACCGAAGCGGGGCTTTGCTCGCCCAAAATCTCAAAGGGCAGGCCGCCTGACAACCGAAAATCCAGGCGCTTCTCTGCTGCGGGGGATCTTTGAAACGGAGCCAGATTTGACTGAAATTGTATCAAAAACGGTGCCTGGCGGCCTTATGTCCACATCCCAACAATATCCTGACGCGACACCTTGAGCCGCCAGTCACCGCCGTCAGGCGCAAGGTTTACCAGCAGCAGAAGCCGCCATCGACCAGCAGATCGACGCCGGTGCAGTATGAGGCGGCGTCGGACAGCAGGAAGACGGCGGGGCCGACCATTTCGTCGACGCTTGCCATGCGCTGCATCGGCGTCTGGCTCTCGAATTCCCTGGTCTGGTGCACCATTTCGGGGCGGGTGTTCATAGGCGTGGCGGTATAGCCGGGGCTGATCGAATTGACGCGAATGCCGCGATCGACCCATTCCATCGCCATCGATTTCGACATGTGGATCACACCGGCCTTGGACGCGTTGTAGTGGACCTGGTTGAGACCGCGATTGACGATCACGCCGGACATCGAGGCAATGTTGACGATCGAGCCGCCCTTGCCATGGGAAAGCATGGCGCGCGCCTCGGCGCGGCAAGAGAGCCACACGCCCTTCATGTTGATGTCCATCAGCGTCTGATACTGATCCTCGGGCATTTCCTCGCAAGGGTTGGCATTGGCGATGCCCGCCGCATTCAGCGCCAGACGCAACGGCCCGAGTTCGGTTTCGGTTTTCGCAACGGCGTCGGCAAGGGCCGCCTCCGAGGTCACATCGGCCGCGATCTGCAATGACCGGCGACCGGTTTGCGCTATGAAGGCGGCGGTATTGGCAAGCCCGTCATCGGTGCGCCGGTCGACCAGCGCGACGTCGGCGCCGCACTGGGCAAGCCCCATGGCGATGCGCTGGCCGATGCCGCTGCCGGCACCCGTGACCAGGGCCACCCGGCCCGAAAGATCGAACAGAGCCGGGGCGTTCAGACTGATAGCGGCGTCATTCATGATGTGAACCTTCCTTGGCGGACTTCCGGTGAGTTTTGATATCGCGGACGGACGCTGTCCGTCAGGACATGATCAGCCCGCCATCGACATTGATGGTCTGGCCGGTGATGTATTCGGCATCGTCGCTGGCGAGGAAGGCGATCAGGCCGGCGACATCCTTGCCTTCGCCGGCGCGCTTCATCGGTATGTACTCGACCCAGTTCGCCATCAGTTCGCCGGGGCCG
The DNA here is from genome assembly GCF_053484295.1 of Martelella sp. AMO21009. Taxonomy (NCBI): domain Bacteria; kingdom Pseudomonadati; phylum Pseudomonadota; class Alphaproteobacteria; order Hyphomicrobiales; family Aurantimonadaceae; genus Martelella; species Martelella sp. AMO21009. Next base: position 152,264 of record NZ_JBAKFR010000006.1, on the reverse strand, counting down.
AAATCGCCGAGCATCTTGCCCCAGACGCGGTCGTTGTAGTCCCACATATCGGTCTTGATGATGCCGGGGCAGATGGCGTTGACAGTGATGTTGTCGAGCGCAACTTCCTTGGCAAGGCTCTGGGTCATGCCCATCACGCCGAATTTCGAGGCGGCATAGTGCGGGGTGTAAATGAACCCGTCACGCGCCTGACCGGAGGCGATATTGATCAGCCGTCCGCCCTTGCCCGACGCCCGCATATGGCGGATCGCCTGCTGGCAGCACAGGAAGGCGCCCTTGGTGTTGACCGCCATCGTGGCATCCCATTCGGCAACCGTCAGATCCTCGACCTTGGCTATGGTGATGATGCCGGCATTCTGCACCGAAATATCGACGCTCCCGAAGTCGCGCTCCGCGCGGTCGTAAAGCGCTGCCACCGCTTCGGGATCGGTGACGTCGCAGATTACGCCGGCCGTCTTCGCGCCGGTTGCGTCCGAAAGCGACTTTGCCGCCTGTTCGACCTCGGCCTCGACGGAGGCGATCACGAGATTGGCGCCCTCCTCGGCAAAGCGTGTGGCGATCGCAAATCCGATGCCCTTGTTGCCGCCGGTCACGACGACGGTCTTGCCCTTGAAGCGGTTCATGGTGAACTCCCTGTATGTGTCAGGCGGTGGCCAGTTCCATCACCGAGACGTCATTGGCCTCGCTATGGTCGAGAATACCCGTCTGCCGTCCGGCCGCCATCACGAGAATGCGATTGGAAACGCCGAGGACCTCTTCAAGATCGGAGCTGACGACGATTACTGCGACGCCGTTTTCGGCCAGGCCGTGAATGATTTCATAGATCGAGGATCGCGCGCCGACATCGATGCCCCTGGTCGGTTCGTCGAGCAGCACGACGCGCGGATTGCGGGCGAGCCATTTGGCGATCACCACCTTTTGCTGGTTGCCGCCGGACATCTGGCCGGCCTTCTGGTGGCCTTTGCCCTTAACCCCGAACTTCGCGATATTGTCGTCGGCGAAGGCGCGGATGCGGTTCCTGCTCAACCAGCCGCCGCGGCCGACCGTTTCGAAATTTGAATAGGCGATATTTTCGGCGATCGTGTGATCGAGGATGACGCCCTGCAGCTTGCGGTCCTCCGGCACCAGGACGATGCCGTTGGCGATCGCCTCTGCCGGTGAGGTGGGGGTGATGTCCTCGCCGTTCAGCTTGATCGTGCCGGCGGCGATCGGGTCGGCGCCGGCAATAGCGCGCACCAGTTCGGTGCGGCCTGCGCCCACGAGACCGGCAATGCCGAAGATCTCACCCCGGCGCACGGAGAAGCTCACATCGTTGAACCGCCCGCTCGGCCCCGAAAGCCCCTTGACCTCCAGAACCGTCTCCTCGCTCGGCTGGTGCAGCGGCGGAAACATCTGCTCCATGCTGCGCCCGACCATCGCTTCGACAATGGTGCGCACCGGAAGGTCGGCGGTATCGAATTCCTGAACCTTGTCGCCATCGCGCATGACAACAATGCGGTCGGCAATCTGCCTGATCTCTTCCAGCCGGTGGGAAATGTAGATGATGCCGACGCCCTCGGCCTTCAGTCGCTCGATCTGCTTGAACAGGAGCCGGGTTTCCTCGCCGCCAAGCGCGGCGGTCGGCTCGTCGAGGATGAGGAGCTTCGCGTTGAGCGTCAGCGCCTTGGCAATCTCGATCAGCTGCTGGCTTGCCGTCGACAGGTTCTCGACCTTGCGGCGCGGCGAAATGTTGAGGCCGAGCCGTTCCAGGCCATGCTGGGCGCGCCGGTTCATTTCTGCGCGGTCGAGGCGTCCGTTCTTCATCGGATAACGGCCGACAAAGATATTCTCGGCAATCGTCAGATGCGGCAGCAACAGCAGTTCCTGATGGATCATGCCGACGCCGGCGTCGATTGCCTCGCGGGGGTTGGCGGGCGCGTAAGCCGCGCCCTGCCAGGTCATCGCGCCGGACGAGGGGAGGACCGTTCCGGAGATGACATTGGAAACGGTGGACTTTCCGGCCCCGTTTTCGCCGAGCAGCGCCACGACTTCGCCGGCATGGATATCCAGATCGATCCCGTGCAGCACCTCGACAGGTCCATAGGACTTGCGAATGCCCCTGAGGGACAGGATTGGAGATTTGCCGGTTTCCGTCATGGCGCCGCCCTTTATCGATGTCGCGTCGTCCGCAGGATTATGGATGGTTCTCGACGAACTGCGGCGCGTTTTCGCAGGTGGTCAGAACCGCATTCGGCGTCTGGCGCTCCGGCACGCTCTCGCCGGCGGCAACCTTGATCGCGGAATCGACGGCAAGACGGCCCATCATCTGGGTGCTCTGGGTGGCGGTGGCCACGAACGGACCTTCGCATTTGGCGAGGTATTCGAGCGCCGCGACGTCGCCGTCATAACCGCCGATGATGACCTGGTCGGAGAGGCCTGCAACGTCGACAGCCTTGGCAGCGCCCATGGCTAGACCATCGGCCTGGCCAAAGATCAGCTTCAGGTCAGGATGGGCCTGCAGCATGTTCTGGGCGATGGAGAAGCCTTCATCCGGCGACCACATCTGGCTCCACTGTTCGGTAACCAGCTCGACGTTCGGATTTTCCTCGATCGCGCGCATGCAGCCCTTGGTGCGGTCGACTTCCGGCGTCGTGCCCTTCTGGCCGTGGATCATCGCCATCTTGCCCTCGCCGCCGGCAAGATCGATGATGTGCTTGCAGACCTGATAGGCGGATTCGACGCTTTCGCCGGCAATGAAGGTATCGCCCGGCGCGCCTTCGGGCGTGCGGTCGACATTGATCACCGGAATGCCTTCAGCGCGGGCAAGGCGGGTCGGAACCGCGGCAGCGGCGGCGCCTGCGGGGATGTAGATGAAGGCGTCGATGCCCTGGGTCATCAGATCCTGAACCTGGCTGACCTGGGTCGCGGTGTCGTTCTTGGCATCGACGACGATGACCTCGATACCCTTTTCCTTGCCGTAACCTTCAACGCCAAGCTTGATCTGGTTGAAGAAGTCAGCCTGCAGGTTCGGCACGGCGAGGCCGATCTTGCTGACGTCGTCGGCGAGCGCCGGACCGGCGAGTGCGGCGGATGCGAGCGCGGCCGCGATGATTTTCTTGTAGGTTTTCACGATATTCTCCTCCTGGTGTTTGGGTTTTCAACCCTGTTTGAAGCCCGGTTTCGGGGCCCATTGTCTGGCCGGCCTGAACCGGCCGAAATCTACCTTCTCCTGTGCTTGAAGGTCTCGGCGGCGACCGCGAGCACGATGACCGCGCCGATGATGACGGCCTGCAGGAACGGCGAGACCGACAGAAGGTTGAGGCCGTTGCGCAGGACGCCGATGATCAGCACGCCGATGATCGTGCCGACGACGCCGCCCGATCCACCCGAAAGGCTGGTGCCGCCGATGACCACGGCCGCGATCGCATCGAGTTCGTAGGAAACGCCGGAGCTTGGCTGCACGGAATCGAGCCTTGCGGCCAAAAGCACGCCGGCAAGGCCCGCCAGCGCTGCGCAGCTTGTGTAGACCAGTATCGTGGCGCGGCGGACATTGATCCCGGCAAGACGCGCGACTTCGGGGTTGCCGCCGATCGCGTAGAGCATGCGGCCGCCCTGGCGATAGCGCAGGAACAGGATCGCGACCGCGAACACAACCAGCATGACGGCGACCGTCATGGTCAGGAAACCGCCATAGCGGATGATCGCGCTCATGTTGAACCAGGGCGCAAAGCCGATGATCTGCGAGCCGTTGGTGATCATGTTGGCGAGCCCGCGCGCCACCGACATCATGGCGAGCGTGGCAATGAAGGCCGGCACCTTGAATTCGGTGATCATTAGCCCGGAAACGATGCCGCAGACCGCGGCGGCGGCGAGCGCGCCAGCGATGGCGACGATCATCGGCATGCCGGCTTCGACATTGAGGTAGCCGAGCACCATCATCGCCAGCGCCAGCACGGAACCGACGGAAAGGTCGATGCCGCCGATCAGGATGACGAAGGTCATGCCCACGGCCATGATGCCGAGCACGGTGATCTGATCGAGAATGTTCAAAAAGTTGCGGAAGGACAGAAACGAGTCGGTCGCGAAGGTCAGGAAAATGCAGAGCAGCACCAGGCCGATCAACGGTCCGGTTGCGCCCGACAGCGACACCATCTCCGAAAGACGCGGCTTCTGCGCAGGGAACTCCTGTGTCACGGCCATGTTTTCCTCCTCCACGCGCATATGTATTCACACTTGATTGAAAATCCATAGCGGAAGCATTTAGGCCTGTCAAGCAGCGGCTGGATTACAGATCTCCTTCGCGAAGCCTTTCTTTCCTTTATTACATCCCCAAGGCGGGACTGACTGCCATGTCTTTGCTGTGTCCAGGTCACCTTGACAAAGACCGATTACGCATGTTTAATATTATAAGAATAATTATGCATAGGTGACATATGGACCCCCAGGAACTGCGCGTTATCGCCAATCGCATCCGACGTCGCGATGTTACAGCCGTCTACGAAGCCGGCGCCGGCCATATCGGCGGCGAAATGTCCGTCACCGATCTCCTGACCGCGCTCTACTTCCACACGATGAGGGTTGATCCCGCGGCCCCGCTCGATCCCGCGCGCGACCGGCTGGTTCTTTCAAAGGGCCATACGGCGCTCGCGCTCTACATTGTGCTCTCTGAAAAGGGCTTCATCGCGAAGGACGAGATTTCGACCTTCCTGAAGCATCGCTCGCGGCTGAACGGCCACCCCAACCGGGTCAAGGTTCCGGGCGTCGAAACCAATACCGGACCGCTCGGCCATGGTCTTCCGGTCGCCGTCGGCATGGCGAAGGCGGCAAAGCTCGACAAGGCAACCTGGCGCACCTTCGTGATCACCGGCGACGGCGAAATGCAGGAGGGCTCCAACTGGGAAGCGATCATGGCCGGTGCCCATTTCGGCCTCGACAACCTGACGCTGATCATCGACCATAATCGCCTGCAGCAGGGCGCGCGGCTGGCCGACACCAACGATATCGCGCCGTTTGCGCCGAAGCTCGAAGCCTTCGGCTGGGCCGTTGAAGAAATCGACGGCCATGACATGGAGGCGATTTGCCGCGCGCTTTCGACGGATGCCATTACCCCCGGCAGACCGAAATGCATCGTCGCCCACACCAACAAGGGGCACGGCATCTCCTTCATGTCCGACAATGTCGCCTGGCACCACAAGGTGCCGAATGAGGAACAATACCGCCAGGCCATGGCCGAACTCGAGGAGGCCATCCGATGAACATGCCGTTCGAAACCGCGAAACTGCACGACTGCCGCAACGCCTTTACCGAGACGCTGGAAGAGCTTGCCGCGCGCGACAACAACATCGTCGCCGTCTGCAATGATTCCGTCGGCTCCTCCAAGCTTGGCGGCTTCGGCGAGAAATTTCCCGAGCGGCTGATTAATGTCGGCATTGCCGAGCAGAACATGGTCGGCGTTGGCGCGGGTCTCGCCAATGGCGGCAAGATCCCGTTCGTCTGCGCGGCTGCGCCCTTCCTGACCGGGCGCGCGCTGGAGCAGATCAAGGCCGATGTCGCCTATTCCGAGACAAATGTGAAGCTCGTCGGCATCTCCTCCGGCATGGCCTATGGCGAACTCGGCCCGACCCATCATTCGATCGAGGATTTCGCCTGGATTCGCGCGCTTCCCAACGTGCCGGTGATTGCCCCCGCCGACCGCATCGAGACGGCCGCCGTCATTCGCTGGGCTGCCGAACATAAGGGCGGCTGCTTCCTGCGGCTGAGCCGCGTCGGCGTGCCGGACCTTCTGCCGGAAGGCCATCAGTTCAAACTCGGCAAGGCCGACATGCTGCGGGACGGCGACGCCCTCACCATCATCGCCAATGGGGTTCTGACCCACCGGGCGGTGCTGGCCGCCGCGATCCTTGAAGAGCGCGGCATCTCCGCCCGCGTGCTCAACATGGCAAGCGTGCGCCCGATCGACGAGGACGCGATCATCGCCGCGGCCCGAGAGACGGGCGCGATCCTGACCTGCGAGGAGCATACGATCTTCGGCGGGCTGGGCAGCGCGGTGGCCGAAGTCGTGGTCGACGCCGCGCCCGTGCCGATGAAACGGCTTGGCGTGCCGGGCGTTTTCGCCCATACCGGTTCGGCTAATACGCTGCTGGACGATTTCGGCATGGCGCCCGAGGCGATCGCCGAAAGCGCCGAAGCGCTGATCGCACGGAAGGGATGACATGACGGGCAAGGCGATCCTTGCGATCGATGAAGGCACCACCAATTCCAAGGCGGTGCTGGTGTCGCATGAAGGCGACATCATCGCCAGCGGCTCGTCCCCGGTGCCGATCAGCTATCCGAAATCCGGCTGGGTCGAACAGGATGCCGAGGACATCTGGCGGGCGACCGCCATCGCGATTGCCGAATGCCTGAAGAAGGCGCCCGAGACCGAAATCGTCGCGATCGGCATTTCCAACCAGCGGGAATCGATCCTGCTCTGGGACCGCAATACCGGCCGCCCTCTCGGCCCGGTCATCAGCTGGCAGTGCCGCCGCACGGCCGACGCTTGCAGGGCATTGCGTGAGGCCGGTCACGAACCCGATGTCATCACCCGCACCGGCCTGCCGCTCGACCCGATGTTTCCGGCCACGAAAGTCGCCTGGCTGCTCGACAATCACGGACGCGCGGCAAGCGACATCTGCATCGGCACGGTCGATAGCTGGCTGATCTGGAAGCTCTCCGGCGGCAGTGTCCATGCCACCGACCGGTCGAATGCCGCGCGCACCCAGCTTTTCAACCTCGCCGCAGGTTGCTGGGACGATGATCTCTGCAGGCTCTTCGGCGTCGATCCCGCGATGCTGCCTTCCGTGTTCGACAGCGCCTACATCTTTGCCACCACAAAAGACGCTGGCGTCCTTCCAGACGGCCTTCCCATAGCGTCGGCCATCGGCGACAGCCATGCGGCGCTGTTCAGTCATGCCGCCTTTGCCGTTGGCGACGGCAAGATGACATTCGGGACCGGCTCTTCGGTTATGACGACGCTTGCCGAATACATCGTTCCGCCGGACGGGATCACGACCACGATCGCCTGGTCGATCGCCGGGCGTCCGACCTTTGCCTTCGAGGGCAATATTCTGGTCAGCGCCTCGATCTTCCCTTGGACGACGGAACTGCTCGGCCTCGAAGATGTCGAGGCGCTTCTTGCGCTTGCCGAAACGGTCGAGGATAGCGGCGGCGTGGCGCTGGTGCCCGCCCATGTCGGGCTGGGGTCGCCGCATTGGGATGCCGATGCGCGCGGTCTCGTCTGCGGTCTTTCATTCTCCACCAAGCCGGCGCATGTCGCCCGAGCCGCGGCCGAGAGCCTCGCCTTTCAGGTGCGCGATGTCTACGCGATCATGGCGGAGGCGGCCGGCCATGTCGGGCGGATTTCCGTCGATGGCGGGCCGAGCCGCAACCGCTTCCTGATGCAACTCGTAGCGGATTATCTCGATCGCCCGGTCACGCCCTGCCGCAATGCCGAGGCGTCGGCGCTCGGCGCGGCGCATCTTGCAGGGCTCGCCGTCGGTTTCTGGCCTGACCTGGACGCGCTTGCAGCCCTTGCCCGGCGCGAGCCTGAAATTGCCCCTGCGATGCCGGCAGAACGGCGCAATCGTTCTATTGGAGAATGGACAAAAGCGATTGCCCGGACCACATTCGCCGTGTAGAGAATAAATATTCACACAAGCCACGACGAGTTAGCAGAGACCATGTCCCGCCTCAATGAATTACGGATGATCGCCCGCGTGGCGCAGATGTATCATATCGAGGGACAGCGTCAGTCGGAAATCGCCAAGCATCTCAGGATTTCGCAGGCGACGGTGTCGCGCATGCTGAAGCGCGCGCAGGAAGAAGAGATCGTCCGCACCACGGTGGTCGCCCCCTCCGGCACCTATGCCGAGCTCGAATCCGGCCTCAGGAGCCGGTTCGGCCTGTCCGAGGCGATCGTGGTGGAATGTTCGGAGGATCGCGACGGCGCGATCATGGCGCGGATCGGCGAGGCGGCGGCCCATTTTCTCGAAGCGACCCTGCAGGCCGGCGAAATCATCGGGGTTTCGAGCTGGTCGGAAACCATTCTGCGGATGGTGGACAATATTCACCCGATGAAATCCGGCAAGGCCCGCTATGTGGTGCAGACGCTCGGCGGCATGGGCGATCCGACGGTGCAGATCCACGCCAACCAGCTTACCACGCGGCTTGCGCGGCTGACCGGCGCGGAGGCCCATCTTTTGAGCGCGCCGGGCGTGGCTCAGTCGCGGGAGGCCAAGCTCGTGCTGCTCGGCGATACCTATGTGCGCCAGACCATGGAGCTGTTCTCCCGGATCACGCTGGCGATCGTCGGCATCGGCGCCATGGAGCCTTCCGGCATGCTGGCGCGCAGCGGCAATGTGTTTTCCTCGCGCGAGCTTGCCGAAGTCGCCGAAGCCGGCGGCGTCGGCGATATCAGTCTGCGCTTCTTCAATGCCGAGGGCGGCTTCGTGAAGACGCCGCTGCATGACCGGGTGATCGGCATGACGCTGGAGGAACTGTCCAAGGTCGATCGCGTCATCGCCCTTGCCGGCGGCCGCTCCAAGACCGAAGCCATTCGCGGCGCGCTCCGCACCGGCGTCATCGACCTTTTGATCACCGACAGGTTCACCGCCGAGCGTCTGCTCGAAGCTTAAGCCACCGTTCCGGCCCGTGCAGTGCGCCGATTCCTTGACGGCCGGATATCAGTGGCTCTAGGATACGAAGCGGCTCACGCAATGTATGTCGCTTGGCGGATGCCGGGCTCAGGGCAGAAAGCGGGACGAATAATTGGCCACCTGCCGCTGGATAAAGCTCATTGTGGTCTTGACTCGAGGCTGTTTCAGCATGTCGGTGTGGCACATGATCCATAACGTCCTGGTCAAACGAACGCTTGAAGGCAGAATACGCTGAAGCCTTGGATCGCGGTCTGCAAGGAAACAGGGCAGGATGCCTATGCCTCCGCCCGTCGCGATGACCTCTGCTTGCGCAACGATCGAGGAGGAGCATATTCGTGGGACGACAGTCCTTGCCACCGCCGACACATAATCAAGTTCAGGAGCAAAAATCAGATCGTCGATATAGCTGACGAAAAGATGATCCGATAGGCTTTCGACGTTGCGTATGGTGGCCCACTTTTCATGGTCTGCGGCACGACCGTAAAGTCCCAGTTCGTAATCTGTCAATCTGCGCGCGTTGATACGGCTTTGCTTGGGAGGCGAAAGCCCGATCGCAATATCCGCCTCCCGTCTGGAAATACTGAAGGTACGTGGCATTGCCAGAAGTTCAACCGCGAGCCGGGGGTGTGCAAAGGCGAGATCCTGAATGATCGGCGCCAGGAACGCCGTGCCGAATCCATCCGGCGATCCTATTCTCACTGCCCCGGAAATGTCGGCGCTTTCGATCGCAAAATCCGTCTGTACCCCGAAGACGCTGTCTTCCATTTCCTCGGCTCTCACCAAAAGCTGTTGACCGGCCGAAGTCAGGACGTAGCCGGTGAGTGATCGGTCGAAAAGTTTCGCGTCCAGAGCCCTCTCCAGCGCGGTAATCCTCCGGCTCAGCGTTGCATGGTTCAATTTGAGCTGCCGTGCCGCGTTCGTGAGCTTTCCCGCCCGCGCCACAGCGAGAAAAGACCGCAGCAAATCCCAGTCCAGTGTTTTTCCCATGTTAATATCCGCACAAAGAACGTGTCCATTTTGCCGTATACCTGTGCGTAAAATCGTGCAAGCCTTTCGCCGTTGGCCAATGTGCCGGGGGAGGATTGATGGAAACGAAGCTCATTGAAGAGCAGGCAGCCGTTTGTGAAATGGCGCAAGGATTTGTGTTCGCTGATCAGAAAGAGGGCATGGCGGCCTTCTTCGAGAAGCGAGCCGCACAATTCAATCACCGTTGAGTCATTCGGAAATGGAAAAGCAGGAACATGAAAATTCTGGTAACGGTTAAGCGGGTTGTCGACTACAACGTGAAGATCCGCGTGAAGGGTGACGGAACGGGCGTCGAACTGGCGAACGTGAAGATGTCGATGAACCCGTTCGATGAGATCTCCGTTGAGGAAGCGCTGCGCCTGAAGGAAGCCGGCAAGGCTGAAGAAGTCGTGGTTGTATCGATCGGGCCGTCCAAAGCCGAGGAAACGATCCGCACCGCGCTTGCCATGGGCGCCGACCGCGGTATCCTCGTCGAGACGGAAGAAACCGTCGAGCCGCTCGCCGTTGCCAAGATCGTCAAGGGCGTCGTCGACGCCGAGCAGCCGGGGCTCGTCATCGTCGGCAAGCAGGCGATCGACGACGACAGCAACCAGACCGGCCAGATGCTTTCGGCCCTCCTCGGCTGGGCACAGGGCACGTTCGCCTCCAAGGTGGAAATCCTCGACGGCAAGGCCAATGTGACGCGCGAAGTCGATGGCGGCCTGCAGACAGTCGAAGTCAGGCTTCCCGCCGTTGTCACCACCGACCTGCGCCTCAACGAGCCGCGCTACGCCTCGCTGCCGAATATCATGAAGGCGAAGAAGAAGCCGCTCGACAAGAAGACGCCAGCCGATTACGGCGTCGACATCGCGCCGCGCCTGAAGGTGCTGAAGACCGAGGAGCCGGGCGGCCGCAAGGCTGGCGTCAAGGTGGCTTCCGTCGCCGAGCTCGTCCAGAAGCTGAAGACCGAAGCCGGCGTGCTTTAATTCGGAACGGATAGGAGAACCAAGATCATGACCATTCTTCTTGTTGCCGATCACGACGACATGAACCTTTCCGACCAGACCACCAAGGCGCTGAGCGCCGCTGCCAAGATCGCCAAGGACACGGGAAGCGACGTCCATGTGCTCGTTGCCGGCAAGGGTGCTCAAGCTGCGGCCGACGCCGCCGCCAGGCTTTCCGGCGTCGCCAGGGTTCTGCTCGCGGACAGCGACGACTACGCCCATCAGCTCGCCGAGCCGCTGGCTGCTCTCGTCGTGTCGCTGGCGCCGTCCTATGACGTGATCATGTCTGCTGCCACGACCTCCGGCAAGAACGTCATGCCGCGCGTCGCAGCGCTTCTCGACGTCATGCAGATCTCGGAAATCACTGAAGTCGTCTCGGCCGACACGTTCAAGCGTCCGATCTATGCCGGCAACGCCATCCAGACGGTTCAGTCCACCGACGCCAAGAAGGTGATCACTGTGCGCACGGCCTCCTTCGCCGCCGCCGGTGAAGGCGGTTCCGCCGCTGTCGAAACGGTTGGCGCCGCTGCCAACCCGGGCGTTTCCGCCCATGTTTCCGACGCTCTGTCGGCATCCGACCGTCCGGAACTGACGTCTGCCAAGATCATCATCTCCGGCGGCCGCGCGCTCGGCTCGTCCGAGAAGTTCAAGGAAGTCATCCTGCCGGTCGCCGACAAGCTGGTTGCCGCCGTCGGTGCGTCGCGCGCCGCCGTCGACGCCGGCTATGCGCCGAACGACTGGCAGGTCGGTCAGACCGGCAAGGTGGTCGCCCCCGAGCTCTATATTGCCTGCGGCATCTCCGGTGCCATCCAGCACCTCGCCGGCATGAAGGACTCGAAAGTCATCGTCGCCATCAACAAGGACGAGGAAGCCCCGATCTTTCAGGTCGCCGATTACGGCCTCGTGGCAGACCTCTTCGAAGCTCTTCCAGAGTTCGAAAAGGCGCTCTGAGGATCAGTTGGACAGGCCGAGATGACGCTGAATTCCCGAAGATGGCCGCGGCCGGAAGATTTTAGAGGTTCATAAATCTGAAATCATGCAGGATTTTCTAGTGTCGCGTTCTTTCGGTTTATCCCGCGATCTTATCTTGCAACCAATAATCTGCGGGTTCCGAAGCTGAAGCCGGCCAAGTTTCCCATCAACGGCCGGCCGTTCTTCGGCGCTAACGATACCCCTCGGGGTCAGCAATGTTGGCATCAGGCCTCCCGGTAGAGGAGGAGATATTGATGTCCGCGAAGCGAAGGCCGACCCTGAGACAACTACGATAGATGCTTCCGCTTGCCGGAAGCGGAACAAGCAGCCGCGGTGGTGCTCTGCGGTGCGCGCAGCACCGTGCAGGACAATCTGAAGCGAGCGGCTCTGGAGCATCTAACGATTAATTGGTATCGCCCGATGCTCTGGATTCTTGCTTCGCAGGCGAAGGCGCGCCCATCTCCTGGATGAGCGCTTCGCGCAGAACGGTCGACGTGTTGGAGGACAGGGTGCAGCCGGGCCTGCGCACCGTCCCGATCCGGCGATAGAGGTCCTGTTTGATGCCGAGATCGTCTGTCACCGCCACGACGATCCAGTCCGCCGCCGCCAGCCAATCCAGATGATCATCGACATTGCCGCAGGTGATGTTGGCCGCGGCCGAGCGATCGCGCCGGAAATATACCGAAAAGTATCCTATTGAACTCTTCGGAATGTTTGTTATTGTGCGAGTAGCATCAGGGAGGCGTCGTATGGCTCAGCGGGCGAAGGCAGCGGTTACAGGGATCGGCGAGACGGTTTATTCCAAGGCATCGACAAAAAGTGCCTTCGAGCTGCAGATCGAATCGTCGCTTCTGGCGATTCGCGATGCCGGTTTGAGTCCCAGGGACATCGACGGCATCATCCCGATCGGCCTGACCGGGGCGCCGGCAGAGCAGTTCGTGACCAATTTCGGCATCGAGGACCTGCGTTACTCGGCGGTCACGCCCCTGGGTGGTGCCAGCGGTATTGCAGCGATCCAGACGGCAATGGCCGTGATCGATGCCGGCATCTGCAACCACGTCCTCATTCCGTCCGGCCGCAACGTGTCGTCCGGCGCCCGGGCCGGCGTCCGGATACACCAGATGCCGCAGTTTCACCTCGTCACCGAGTACGAATACCCGCTCGGCGCGATTTCTCCGGCGCAGTTGTATGCCCCCATGGCAAGGCGCCACATGGAGCTCTACGGCACCACGAGCCGGCAACTGGCCGAGATTGCCGTGACGATCCGGAGGCACGCGAATCTCAACGAAAACGCGATCATGCGCGACAAGACGATGACGGTCGAGGACCATCAGGCGTCACGGATGATCGCGGACCCTTTCCGGCTGTTCGACTGCTCGCTGGAAAGCGACGGGGGCGCTGCTCTTGTGGTCAGTTCGGCACGCGCGGCACGCGACATGGCCCAACATCCGGTTGACGTGCTTGGCGTGGCGGAAGGGCATCCGGACAGCCCGAGCGCGATCACGCATCGGGGTGACATGACGCGTCTCGGGATCGCGAAGGCGGCGCCGGTGGCTTTCGAGATGGCCGGCGTCAGCCATGCGGACATCGACGTCGCCGAGATCTATGACTGCTTCACCTGGGTGGTTCTCTGCCAGATCGAGGACATGGGATTCTGCGGGAAGGGCGAGGGCGGGTCCTTCGTCGAGGGCGGTCGCATCGCTCTGGGCGGTGAGCTACCCATCACGACGCACGGCGGGCTGCTCAGCCAAGCGCACATGCTGGGCATGAACCACATTGTCGAACTGGTGCGCCAGTTGCGTCATCAGGGCGGCCGGGCGCAGGTCGCGGATGCCGAAATCGGCCTGTGCACCGGCTACGGAGATCTGGGCGACGGCGCGATCGCCATCATGCAGCGAGGATGAAGCAATGACAGACCAAGCAACGGCATATCCCGCCCCGCACGCCGAAGGCCTTTCCGCTCCGTACTGGAACGGGACCAAGCGGGGGGCTCTCGTGGTGCAGCGATGCGATGGCTGCGGCAAGCTCCGGCACTATGCGCAGGTTCTCTGCACGGACTGCTTTTCGGACGCGTACAGCTGGATCGAAGTCAGCGGGCGCGGGGCGGTCCACAGCTGGACCGTGTGTCACCACGCTTTTCATCCGGCCTTCGTCAAGGACCTTCCCTATACCCTAGTGACCGTCGACCTGGACGAGGGGATTAGAGCAATGGGTCGGTGCAGCACGGATGCGCTGAGCCTGGGACAGCGCGTGAAAGCAACGTTTCCGCTCCGCCCGGACGGGTTCGGCCAGCTTACCTTTCTCCCGGAATAAACTTGAATCTCATCTCATCTGGTAGATCCATGTCGAGCACTCCAAGAACCATCATCATTACCGGAGCGACGGGCGGCCTCGGGCGCGCGTTTTCGCAGAGATTTTCGGAAAAAGGCGATCGGCTAATCCTGACCGACCTTGATGCCGGTGCCTGCGATGTCCTGGCGCAGACCTGTGGAAACGGCAGCGTCGGTTACGCGTGCGACCTGGGTGATCCTGCCCAGATAACGGAATTCTGGACGTGGCTCGACAGAACCGTCGGCCCGCCCGACGTGCTGTTGAACAATGCGGGTCTGGGACCATCGATGCAGCCGACGCTCGCCACCGATACCGAAGACTTCGGCCGCGTGATCGATGTCAACCTGGTGGCCCCAGCCCGGATGCTGCAGGAAGCGGCAGCGCGCATGCGTCCCGGGTCGTCCATCGTCAACACCGCGTCACTGGCCGGACTGGTGCCCAACCCCAAACGAAATGCCTATGGTGCGGCAAAGGCGGCTCTGGTCGATCTGACCCGCCGCGCGGCCCGGTCCCTTTCCGACAGGGAGATATCCGTCACCGCCATCGCGCCGGGCTACGTCTTGACGGACATGGTGGCGACCCTGTCGCGCGAAGGAAATATCGCGTTGGACGCGGTTCGACGCCGGGTGCCCCTGGGGCGGCTCGCGCGGCCGGACGAGATGGCCAGCGTCGTGGAATTCCTTGCCTCCCCTGACAGCCGTGCATGTGCGGGTCAGACCCTTGCAGTGGACGGCGGCTGGAGCGCGTTCAACATGGGCGGTGACGCCTGTCCGGAACCGGCAGCCGCGCCGCTTGGCGAAACGGAAGCCGAACCGGCTCCTGCGGGCAAAGCGGTTGTCCTGGCAGATGCCGAATTTCCCTCTACCGCGCTTGCGCGCGCGCTGCCGGACCTGCCTCACGTTTCACTGGCAAAAACATCCTCGGATACGGCGCAGCGGCTGGCGAGTGCGGGACCGGTGGCCACCGTCGTCGCAATCGGGGCACGGTCGGGGACGACCGGCGATCTGTACCGCCGCGACTTCGACATGCTCCGCGAGGCGCTCCGGGCCGTGCGGGAGACTGCCGGAACCGTTGTCTACGTGGCTCCGGTACATCCGGAGGACGGCGATATCCGACTTCGCGACTCGGGCGTGGCGATGCTTCTGCGCGGATTGGCTGCCGAGTTCGGCCCGGAAAAGGTGCGGGTGAACGGTATCTTTGCCAACACCGAAACCGATGCGTCCGCGCAAGGCACGGCGAATCTGGCCCGCTTCCTTGCGGGGCCGGGTGCAAGCTATATGACCGGCGCGATACTAGAAGTCCCGCTATCCTAACTTTCCGGGGTCATTTTTTCAGGAAAATTTCCGCAAGCAGGATTGAATACTTGTCAGATTCCCTTAATACTGTTCGGTATAAACATCAGCGGCTCGAAGGAGGCTCTTCCGATATGAACGCTTCGAGCGAAACTGTCATCTCCGGACGCTGCGATCCGCTGGCAATCGGCGGGACCGGTATCGGGCTGACGGGCTTGCTGGACAAACTGGCCGGGCAGATAGGTCAGGATATCGCCGCGATCGACGAAACCCGGTCGATCACCTATTTCGAACTGCGGGCACGCAGCCGGGCACTGGCCCGGGCCATGGTCGACATGGGCGTCGTCCGGGGCGGCAACGTCGGCGTTCTGGCCGGAAATTGCATCGACTGGCTGGTTATCGCCTTCGCCGCGTCCTACGCCGGGGCGGTCCTTGTTCCGCTGAGTACATGGTCCACTCGCGAGGAACTTGCGTATCTGCTCGACGAAGCCGGCTGCAGCGTCGTGTTCGCGACCAGGGATTTCGGCGGCCGGGACTTTGCGGCCGATGTGGCGACACTCTCGGACGGATCTGCGACGCGCCTGATTCCGATGACCGAAAGGCCGGCCCCTGATGCAGGCGACGAATTCTCCCGTCTGATCGATCGCTATTCGTCGGCCGACGCGGACGCCGGGGACGCTCTGCCGTGCGCGGAGGCCGGCGACGATGCCATGATCCTTTTCACCTCCGGATCGACCAGCTTTCCCAAGGGCGTGCGCCTCACCCAGTCCGGTGTGGTCGAGAACGGGCTTCACATCGGGGACCGGATGGGGCTACGGCGAAGCGACCGGGTGCTGGTTCCGGCCCCTCTCTTCTGGGCCTATGGAGGCTGCAACGCCCTGCCGGCGACGATGACCCACGGAGCGACGTTGGTCCTGATGTCCCGTTTCGAAGCCGGTCAGGCGCTGCACATGATCGAGCGCCATGGCTGCACGGCGATCTACACGCTTCCCACAATCACTTCGGGCCTGCTGCGTCATCCCGAGTTTCGTCCGGAGAGGGTCGGGAGCCTGCGAACCGGTCTGACGATCGGCACGCCGGAAGACTTCAGGCAGGCGGCCGACAGCCTCGGCGTCTCGGAGCTCTGCAACATCTACGGCTCGACGGAGACGTATGGAAACTGCGCCGTGACCTGGCATCACTGGCCAAAGTCGCGCCGTGCCTCGTGTCAGGGACCACTGCTTCCGGGACAGAGGATCCGGTTCCGGAATCGCGACAACGGCGAGCTGTGCAAGGCCGGGGAGGTCGGACTGGTCGAGGTCGCGGGCCGCGTGTCGCCCGGCTATTTCGGGCGCAGTGCATCCGCGAACGAAACGGCTTTCACCGACGACGGATACTACCGAACGGGCGACCTGGGCCATCTGAACGACGAGGGCGATTTCGTCTTCGTGGGCCGTGCCTCGGAGATGATCAAACGCTCCGGGATTAACGTGTCGCCCGCCGAGGTCGAGGACGCTTTGATGCGCGCGAAGGGGGTGAGCGCGTCCGCGGTCGTTGGAACGCCGGACGCCGAAAAGGGAGAATGCATCGTCGCCTTCGTGGTCGGAACCGGACTGACATTGTCCGACCTTCAGAGCCACTGCCGACAGGTCCTGTCCAGGTACAAGCAGCCGGACCGGTTCGAAATCGTCGACGGATTGCCGACGACCGCGACCGGAAAACTGCAACGCAAGGCGGTCAAGGAGATGGCGCTCGAGCTGATGAAGATCGGCGATGACGGCGCGTCTGATACAGAGGTCAAACCGACATGAGGGAACACTGGGGCAAGTGGGGTGCCGACGACGAGATCGGCGCGCTGAACCTTATCGGCGCGGATGAGGTCCAGAAAGCGGCGCATCTGGTCAGGCAGGGTCGCGTGTTTTCCCTCGCGCAGGAAATCTCCGGCGCAATGCCGATCCCCGCGCACCGTCCCGGCGTTACGCATTTGCTGGGGCGCGACGGTGGCGACTACGCCGCGGGGGCACGGCGCCCCGGCGGATTCCAGTTCGCTGAAGATACGGTGGTCATGCCGCTGCACACCGGGACTCATATCGACGCGCTCTGCCATTGCTGGTACGACGACGAGCTTTTCAACGGGTTTCCGGGAAACGGGGTTCGCAGCAAAGGGGCGGAGAAGCTGGGGATCCACACCATGCCGCCGATCGTCACCAGAGGCGTGCTGATCGATCTCGTCCCGGTGTTCGGAGGGCTCTTGCCCGACGGAGAAAGTATTGGCGTGGACATGCTGCGCACGGCGCTTGAACGCACGGGCACCGAGTTGCGGCGGGGTGATGCCGTCCTGTTTCGCACCGGATGGCAGGAAAGCCTTGAAGGTCGCAAGCCGGACTTTGGCGCCGAGCCGGGGATCGACCTCGAGGCGGCCATGGTGCTGGTTGAGGCCGGCGCTGCAATTGTCGGGGCGGACAACTACGCCGTCGAGGTTCTGCCTTTCGCGCCAGGGACCGTCTTTCCCGTTCATCAACGGTTGATAAGGGATTTCGGCATCCCACTTCTCGAAGGCCTGGTTCTGAAGGAACTTGCCGAGGCCCGAGCCTCGGAATTCTTGTTCGTTGCCGCACCGCTTCCCGTAAAAGGCGGAACGGGCAGCCCCCTCACTCCGGTGGCCGTGATATGACGCAGATCTCGACACCGACGGACAATGCCTCGCCCCTGGGTCAGTTTCTAAAGGACGTGAAGGTTCTGGACCTGTCCCAGTACATTCCGGGGCCGATGGCGACGCTCTTCCTTGCCGACATGGGCGCGGATGTTATCAAGATAGAGCCGCCGACCGGCGACGAGATGCGCAACCTCGGTCCGCGCGATCAACAGGGTCGTCCGACCTACTATCGCGCCCTG
Organism: Martelella sp. AMO21009; assembly: GCF_053484295.1. NCBI lineage: Bacteria > Pseudomonadati > Pseudomonadota > Alphaproteobacteria > Hyphomicrobiales > Aurantimonadaceae > Martelella > Martelella sp. AMO21009. Next base: position 134,114 of record NZ_JBAKFR010000006.1, on the reverse strand, counting down.
AATGCCGGCAAATGCGTCTACCGGATGAACCTGAAGGATCCGGCGGATCGTGACGCATTCCTGGAGATGGTCAAGGATGCGGATATCGTCGTGGAGGGCTTTAGGCCCGGTGTGCTGGCCCGCCTGAAAATCGACTGGCCGGTCCTGAAGGCGACCAACCCGCGCATCGTCCTCTGTTCGATCAGCGGCTATGGCGCCAATTCGCCGAACGCGCGGCGCGCCGGTCATGATGCGAACTACCTCGCCGAGATGGGGATGGCGTATCGCAACGGCGAAACCCGTCCGGCGTTCTACGACCCGCCGCTGGCGGATTGTGCGGGCTCGCTTTTTGCGGTGATGTTACTGCTGGGCGCGCTGCACGGGCGCAACCGGACGGGTCAAGGGTGCAAGATAGATCTGGCGCTGGCCGACATTGTGATGCCGATGCAGATGATGCAGATCGCAGACTTCGGCGCGACCGGAAAATTACTGGATCGCGGAGACTATTACCTGAACGGGTCGGCCGCCTATTACAACGTCTATCCGATTGCGGGCGGAAGACATGCCATTCTGGGTGCTATCGAGCCGAAATTCTGGGGGATATTCTGCACCGAAGCCGGTCGCCCCGACCTGATCGACCGCCATGACGACGCGATGCCGCAGCTCGCATTGAAGGAAGAGGTGGCCTCGATCCTGGCGTCTTTGACGGCGGATGACATCGAACGCAGGTTCGAACCTCTGGACTGCTGTCTGTCCGTGATCAGAGATTTGGGCGAGGCGGTTTCCAGTTCTCAGGTGACAGGGCGTCAACTGGTCCGCACCGATGCCGGCGGAGAGCTTCAGAGTCTTCTCCCGGTCTGGATCAATGATGCCCCTCCCTCACTGCGCGCTCCGGTGGATGAAAAGGGCACCGACCGTCCGGCGCCCGACAACAGGAACAGCGTCGTTTCGGGTCAGGATGCATCATGACCCGCCAGGGAAACGGCGCCGACTGCGACGACCATATGAACTTGGAAAGTATACACCATGATCCCGCGACCGATTTTTGACAGCTATCACGAAATATTTCGGGATTCCCTGAAGAGGTTCATAGCCGACGAAATCCTTCCCAACTATGCAGATTGGGAGGCGGCTGGCATCGCGCCGCGCTCAATCTGGCAAAAGGCGGGCGAACAGGGATTTCTCTGCACGAACGTGCCGGAGGAATACGGGGGAATGGGCGGCGACTTCCTGCATTCCGCCATAATGATCGAGGAGATGGCGCGGGCCGGATGCACGACGCCGACCTTCTATCTTCATTCCGAGATCATCTCGCCCTATCTGGTTCATTTCGGCACGGAAGAGCAGAAGAGCAAATGGCTGCCGGGAATGGCGCGCGGGGATGTCATCACCTCGCTGGGCATGTCCGAGCCGGGCGGCGGAAGCGACGTCCAGAACATCAAGACCACCGCGATCCGCGACGGCGACGACTACGTCATAAACGGGCAGAAGACATTCATTACGTCCGGTTTCAACGCGGATCTGGTCGTTCTGGCGTGCAAGACCGATCCGAGCCTGGGCGCCAAGGGTGTCAGCCTGATCCTGGTGGAAACAGACCGACCAGGCTTCGAACGGGGCCGCATGCTTCAGAAAATCGGCTGCAAGGGGCAGGACACGGCCGAGCTTTTCTTTTCCGACCTGAGGGTGCCCGTTGGCAACCTGCTGGGCGAGGAAGGCAAGGGCTTTGCGATCCTGATGCAGGAACTGGCGCAGGAACGGCTGGTTCAGGCCATCCGCGCGGTCAGCTCCGCCGAGGCGGCCGTGGAATGGACCATCGAATACGCCACGGACCGCAAGATGTTCGGACAGACGCTGGCGGATTTCCAGAATACCCAGTTCAAGCTTGCCGAGTTGACTGCCCTGCTGGCCACACAAAGGGTGTTTGTCGATCGCTGCACCGAATTGCACATGAAGGGAGAGCTGGACTCCGTCGACGCGGCGATGGCCAAGATGGTAACGACCGAACTTCAGTTCAAGGTGATGGACGAGTGCCTGCAGCTTCACGGCGGCTGGGGCTACATGACCGAATATCCGATCGCACGGGCCTTCGTGGATGCCCGCCTTGGCCGGATCGGTGGCGGAAGTATCGAGACCATGAAAAGCATCATCGCGAAGTCGATCATGCCGAGCTTGAGGAAACGCAGGCCCACGTAGTCGCAACATAGCTCTGCCCCGCCGCCCCGGAGCCGGAAAATGTTGGTGCTCGTCGGTAGAATTGGTTACTACGCGCCAAATCCAACTCCAAGTCGAGGCCGAGTACATGAAAAAAGTCAATAAACCGATGGATATCCGAGAAGAGGTCGCATCTCTGAAGCGTGCACGGACTGTCAGCGCCGCTGTCGATCTGTTCTATGCCAATGGGTATGACAAGACGACCCTGGAAGCCGTGGCCGATCAACTGGGCGTGACCAAACCCTTCATCTACTCGCACTTCAAGTCTAAGACTGAACTTCTGGCCGATATCTGCGGCCGGGCGATTTCGGCCTCGCTTGAGGCGCTGGAAAGCGTGAAGACGCTGGATCTGAGCCACACGGAGCGGCTGAAACTCATCAGCCAACGCTTCGTGACAGCAGTGCTGCAAAACCAGATGTACATCGCCATCTTTACCCGCGAGGAAAAGGGCCTGGCTCCGGAGGATTTGGCGCGGATCAACGCAATGCGGCGAACGTTCGACAAGGAACTGACGGCGATTATCCAGGCGGGCGTGGACGCTGGAGAATTCCACGTCAACGATGCCCATCTTGCTGCGCTGTCCATCGGGGGAATGGTCAGTTGGGCCTATGTCTGGTTTCGCGCGGGAGGCCGCCTGAGCATAGAGCAGGCGGCTGACGAAATGACACAACTGATCCTGCAGATGGTTCAGGCAAAGTCTGCCTGAAGACCGGCCCCCTCTGCGGAAGGATCAACTCGAAGGAGGGGATTATGGATACGAACGGACCGCTTTCAGGATTGCGGGTACTCGACCTGTCGACGGTGGTGCTGGGGCCGATGACGGGGCAATACCTGGGCGACATGGGCGCTGACGTCATCAAAATCGAAACTCCCGACGGCGACGTTACCCGGGCGATCGGTCCAAGACGCAACGAGGGCATGGGGGCGCTCTTCCTTGCCAACAATCGGAACAAGCGTAGTGTCGTGCTCGATCTCAAGACCGAGGGTGACCGTGCGTTGCTGCAGGCGATGGTTGCGCAGGTCGACGTGGTTGTTCATTCGATCCGTACGGAGTCGGCGGCGCGTCTCGGAATTTCCTTTGCCAACCTCGCAGCAAGCAATCCCCGGCTGGTATATTGTCACCTGAAGGGGTTTTCGGATGACGGGCGCTATGCCGGCAAGGCCGCGTATGACGACGTCGTGCAGGCGCTTTCGGGACTGGCGATGCTGCAGACCGTCGTGGGCGGCGAGCCTCGCTATGTGCCCTCGATCATCGGAGACAAGATCAGCGCCGTGCACGCAGCTTGGGCCATCGCCCTGGCCCTTTTTCATCGCGAGCGGACCGGGCTGGGACAAGAAGTGGTCGTCCCGATGTTCGAAACGCTTGTGGCGTTCAACATGATGGAACATATGGGTGGGCAGATTTTCTCGCCCGCCGTCGGCGAAATGGGATACAAGCCTGTCCGCGAAGCCTTGCGGCGGCCGTTCCGAACGAAAGATGGTTATCTCTGCTTTCTGCCTTACACGGACAACAACTGGCGCACGTTTCTCACCTTGATCGACCGTCCGGATCTGCTGGCCGATCCGGTGTTTGCCACGCAGAAAGGGCGTCAGGCGAATCTGACCCTCGTCTGGGGTGAGGTGGCCAGGATATTTTCGGGCCGCTCCACGCAAGAGTGGCTGAAACTTCTCGACGGTTCCGACATCCCTCATGCAACGGTAAATGCACTGGAGGATCTGCTGGCCGATCCACACCTGAACGATATCGGCTTCTGGCAGTTGCACGAGCATCCGACCGAAGGGCAGATGCGGTTTCCAAGCCCGCCGATCTGCATGTCGGCGAGCCCGGCGTCGATCAGGCGTCTTCCGCCGCGCCTCGGAGAGCACACGGAAGAAGTGCTGTCTGAATTCGGGTTGCGCCGGGCCGGCATGTGAGGAGAGATCCAGGCACAAAACACAAAGATACTGGCGAGAAGCTATTGCTTACTGACCAGTTTTATATATGCTCGTCGGTAGGGGGTGGTTGCGATCCGGTTGCACCTGGATCAGCGACATTGGATCCGCCCCTGTTGGATCCAAAGGGAGGAACAACGCATGACATTAAATCTCAAGGATTACTGTGCTTCGCTCGCCGCAGTGGTAAGTCTCAGCGCAGCATTGGTCTGTGTGGCCGGGTCGGCCTTCGCCGACGTCAAGCTGAACTATTCGCCCTGGTTGCCGGAGGGGTATCCCCTCAACGATTCCGTGCTGCGGCCATGGATGGCCGAGGTCGAAAAGGTTACAGAGGGTCGGGTCACATTCAACTGGCTGCCCAAGGCCGTTGGCAGGGCGCCCGAGCAATTCGACGTGGTGCGCGACGGGCTTGCGGATGTCAGCCTTGTCTTGCCGGGGTATACGCCCGGGCGGTTCGAACTGATCGAACTTGGCGAACTGCCGCTGCTTTCGGACAGTGTGGGCAAGATCGGCCCGGTCTTCTACAATATCTATGCGGAGCATCTCGAGCCGCTGAAGCCTTTCAAGGGAACGCACCTGCTTTCCATCTGGTCGACCATTCCGACCCATCTCGTGTCGTCCAAAGGGATTGCGAATAACATCTCTGACTTCAAGGGTCTGAAACTTCGTGCGCCCAGTGCAACGGCTACTGCAGAAATGGAAGCGCTCGGCGCGGTCCCCGTGCAGAAACCTGTCTCCGAAATCTACGAACTGGCCTCGACCGGGATTATCGACGGATCCTTTTTTCCGATCAGCACAACCTACGATTTTAAGGTCGACGGCGAGCTGAAATACTTCACCCTGATCCCGGGCGGCCTCGGCCAATCGGTCATGGCTCTGCTCGTGAATCAGGACAAATGGGATCAGATCGACGCCAAGGATCAGGCCGCGATCATGGAGTTGTCCGGCGCAGCTATGGCATCGGCTGCAGGAGCCCTCTTCCAGGATCAGGAAGACAAGGCGATCGCGCGGGCGCGGAGTGAGCGACCCGACGAAATTGCAACGGCGAATGACGCTCTGGTTGTCGACATAACAAATGCCATGCAGCCTGTCTTCGACAGTTGGTATGAACGTGCTGCAGAGGCCGGGTTGGAGGACCCCGAGGCTGTCATGACGGAGTTTAAGAAGAAGCTGGCTGAATAAGACGCGTTCTGGTCTTTTTAAAATGTTGGGAGGGGATCGAAATGCTGCGGGTGATTGACAGGGTAACGACTGGTGTCGCCAGTATCCTTCTCTTCCTGACTGTGTTGCTGACGCTAGCTGACGTTGTCGGACGCAATATGCTGTCGCACCCGGTTCCGGGTGCGACAGAACTGACCGAGCTTGCGCTGGTCGGTATTACCTTCTTCGTATACCCGCGCGTCGCACTGGCCCGTCAGCATATCGTGGTCGATCTTCTCGACGTCTGGATGGGCACACTGGCCCGGCGGCTCCAGCAGATGCTCGGCGGGATACTCGGTGCCGTCCTGTTCGGCGCAATCGGCTGGCGCTTGCTGACCCTGGCTGACCGGGCGCAAAGTTATGGGGACGTCACCGCCTATCTCAAGATCCCCGTCTTCTACGCACTCTACTTCATCGCGATCTCCGCAGGTCTCACCGCGCTGTGCTTCCTGGCAACCAGCGTCATGGCGTGGACCATGTCGGAGCGTGAATTCTACAGCGACACCCACGCAGTCAATGCAGGTCTTGACTAATGACAACTGCGATAATCGGTTTTCTGCTCGCTTTCGGGCTAATCTTTCTTCGTGTCCCCATTGCAGTTGCCCTAGGTGTTGTCGGCTTCGGCGGATTCTGGCTGCTGAATGGTCAAACACCGGCCATGAGCATGATCGCGCTCACGACGACCGGCTCTACGATGTCCTACTCTCTGGCGGTCGTGCCATTGTTCGTGTTGATGGGCAACCTCGTGGCGGGCGCAGGAATTTCGGCGGAGCTCTACCGGGCTGCGCAGGTCTTTGTCGGACATCGCAAGGGCGGCCTGGCGATCGCGACGATCGTGTCGTGCGGCGGGTTTGCGGCCGTTTGCGGATCTTCCGTCGCGACGGCAGTGACGATGGGCAGGGTGTCGATCCCTGCCATGCGCTCTTACGGCTACTCCGACAGGCTCGCCACGGCCACGGTGGCTGCGGGCGGCACGCTCGGCATCCTGATCCCGCCATCGATCATCATGGTCGTCTACGGGATCGCGACGGAAACGCACATCGGCAAACTGTTCGCCGCCGGGCTGATCCCGGGCTTGATTGGCGTGATCGGCTATTCTCTGGCCGTCCGCTGGGTGGTCTGGCGTGACCCGGATGCGGCTCCTCCGGCCGAACGGTCGACCCGGACCGAACGAATGGATGCGATCAAGCGGATCTGGTCCGTCGGGGCTCTGTTCACGCTGGTTCTGGGCGGCATCTACGGCGGTCTCTTTACCGCGACTGAGGCCGGAGGCATCGGCGCGGCAGGCGCCTTGGCCTTCGCTCTGGCGCGCCGCGTGCCCCTGCCGGACCTCTACGCGATCTTCAAAGACAGCATCCAGACCACGGCCGTGCTGTTCGCGCTGATCATCGGCGCGACCATCTTCAGCGAGTTCATCAACTATACGGGTGCGGATCGCACTATCCTTGCCCTTGTCAGCGACGGGTCACTGTCGCCGACGGTGATCATGCTGATCATCATCATGGTCTACATTCTGCTGGGCTGCGTGCTCGACAGCCTGGCGATGATGCTGCTGACGCTGCCGATGTTCTTTCCGATCGTCATGGGACTTGGTTACGACCCGGTCTGGTTCGGCATCCTCGTCGTCGTCCTTGTCGAGATGGGCCTTATCACCCCTCCCATGGGTATGAACCTGTTCATCCTTCGATCCATAGTGCCCGACGTATCTCTGGCAACGATCATTCGCGGAATCCTTCCATTCGTGATGTCGGATGTGTGTCGTGTGCTGCTCATTCTCGCCTTTCCGACGATCACGCTGTTACTGCCAAAACTTCTTTTCGGCTGATCATGGTGCGTTCGAGGCCGGGCGACCCGACCGCGAAACCGCGTCTTCGCTGAAATCATCAAGAGGTGTCACCAATGGCTGGTCCGGTTCGAAAGGTTCATCAGGCCCTCGTCGATGCGGTTCGCGCGGAAGGGGTGCACACGATGTTCGGGGTGATGGGGGACGCCAACATGGCGCTCTGGTCCGAGATCCGGTTGCGCGGCATCGCGGAGATCTATTCCGCCCGTAACGAGGCCGGTGCAATTGCCATGGCGGACGGGTATTTCCGGGCCACAGGGCAACCGGGCGTGGCAACGGTCACCTGCGGGCCCGGCCTGACCCAGATCGGGACATCTCTGGTGGCTGCGTCGCGCAATCGATCGGCCCTCGTCCTGCTGACGGGAGAATGGCCGAAGGAGTCCCCGAACGACCTGCAGTGCTTCGACCAGAGGCGATTCATCGAGGCCTGTGAGGCGGGCTACCACGAGGCGACGGACGGGCCGGCAATGCCGCGGCAGATCGCATCCGCGTTTCGTGATGCCCGACTGCGCCGGCGACCGGTTGTCCTGTGCATCAACAACGCGACGCAGTCGCGGGACTACGCCCATGAATGGAGCTATCGGCCATCCACGCAGGATCTGCCAGGCCCGATGTCCGCATCCCCGGAGGACGTGGCCAGGCTGGTCGCGGCGCTGCACAGGTCGGAGCGGCCCATCATTCTGGCCGGGCGCGGCGCCAGGCGTGCAGGTGCCAGAGATGCGATCCTTCGGCTGGCCGAGCGGTGCGGCGCCCTGCTGGGCACAAGCCTGCAAGTCAAGGGGATGTTCGCCAAGACGCCGTGGTCCATCGGTCTGATCGGGGGATACGGGTCGGAGCTGACGGCGAAGCTATGCTCCGAGGCGGATCTGGTGCTTGGCGTCGGCGCACGGATCGGTCACTATACGAGTTGGGGGAATTCGCTGTTCCCGAAGGCGCGGGTGATTCGGATCGACGATGCCGAACCATCGGCCGACGTGCCGCTTGCGTCGGGCATCGATATCCGCGGCGACGCGAGGCTTACGCTCGAGTCCGTCCTTGGCAGTCTTCCGGCGACGGCAACCGGCTTTCGCACCCAGGCCGTCCGGGATCGTCTGCAGGCGCCCGACCCGGCGGCCTTCGCGCAACCGGACGACGGACTCGAACCGCGCCTCGTCGCGCGGAGGCTGTCGGGCCTTCTGAACGAAGGCAGCCGGCTGACCTGCGGCGTGGGCCATTTTCAGGGCTTTGCCGTCAACTACATGACCCTGCCCGAAAACATCGAGGTCGAATATTCGTCCGCCTTCGGTGCCGTCGGACAGACATTGCCGATTTCCATCGGCGCCGGCCTGGGCGCCAGGCCAAGCCGCCACCTCGTGATCGAAGGGGATGGCAGCCTGATGATGAACATTCAGGAACTCGATCTTCTCGCCACATGCGGACTGCCGACGATTGTCGCCGTCTGGAATGATGGCGGATATGGTGCCGAGGCGCAACGTCTGCCAATCTATGGATACTCGGCGAAGACCGCCACGTGGCCATCGCCGGACTTTGCCGCGATCGCCCGAGCATACGGCGGGCAGGGCGTGACTGTGCAGACCCCCGAGGAGCTCGAGTCCGCCATGGCCGACGCCGAACGGGCGACAGGCCTGTTCCTGATGGATATCCGCGTTTCATCGAGCGTGATGAGCGAAACATATGCGAAAAACTTCCGCGGTGCCGCCAATACGGTCCCATTTCAGCCTTGAGGTTCCCATGACTGACGTCAGCAACTCGCCCGAAGTCCTTACCAGCCGATCCGACGGCGTTCTGACCATCACGATCAACCGACCCGAGCAGAAGAATGCCGTCAACGGCGCGGTGTCCTTCGGCGTCTGCGCCGCGGTGGACGAACTCGACCACCGCGACGACCTGCGCGTCGGCATCCTGACCGGTGCGGGAGGTACGTTTTGCACAGGCATGGATCTGAAGGCCTTTCTGAGGGGCGAGGTCACAAGGGTCGCACATCGCGGCATCATGGGCATCGCACTGACACCGCCCCGCAAACCGCTGATCGCTGCAGTCGAAGGCTATGCGCTGGCGGGCGGGTTCGAAGTGGTGCTTGCCTGCGACCTCGTCATTGCCTCGCGTGATGCGAAGTTCGGTCTGCCGGAAGCGAAGCGCGGCCTGGCGGCGATGGCTGGCGGGCTTCTGAGGCTGCCGCGCGCCATTCCCCGCGCGATTGCCATGGAAATGGCACTGACCGGGGGCATGGTCTCCGCCGAACGACTGGCGGGTTTCGGCCTCATCAACCGGCTGACCGAACCGGGAGAAACTCTGGCCGCGGCGCAGGAGATGGCACGTGAGATTGCGGCGAATGCGCCGATGTCCGTCGACGTGAGCAAACGGATCATCAACGGCCAGATCGACTGGACCACGCAAGAGATGTTCGCTCGCCAGGCTGAGATCTCCGGACACATACTCGGATCCGAAGATGCCAAAGAGGGCGCCCGCGCCTTCGCGGAGAAACGTCCGCCGAATTGGACGGGGCGCTGAAACTCCGGTCGGACGGCTCCTGCGGTCTGTCCGGGTCCGGTCATTGCATCTTGCTTACCGAACAGATAGAATATATACCAATCGGTATTGAGCGGCCTCTGGCCCCAGAAACGAGACATGCGGAGCGATGGTGAAGATGACCGGCAGCCAAAATCTGAAAGCCGGCCCGGGGGCTGAGGGCGGTCCCGGCGCCGGTGTCATTGCAGGACTGACGGCCATGATGATGGATGCCGATCCATCGGTGCATGGCATCACATTCTCCGGCCTTGTCAGAAGCGCCGGCGGTCTCTCGCGTGAGAACTGGTCGATCGACGCGACCTGGTCGGATGCAGGCACCAGCCGCTCTGAAAGGCTGATGCTTCTTCGCGACGCGGAGGGCGGCCTTCTGAACACCGGCCGTGCCCGGGAATTTGCGGTTCTGAAGGCTTTGGAACATACGCCGGTCCCTGCGCCGCGGGTGCATTGGGTTGACCCGGACGGGCGTTTTCTGGGGGCGCCTTCGATCGTGATGGAACGGGTATCCGGATCGTGTGACTACATGATCCTGAACAGCGGGCTGCCGATCGAGACGCGTCTCACCCTCGCTCAGCGGTTCATCGAGCTGATGGCCGCGATACACGCCGTCGACTGGCGGGCTTTCGGCCTGGAAGACAGTCTTGGTCTTCCTCAAGTCACGCCCTCGGTCCGAGAGCTTGACCATTGGGAAAGCGAACTGAGGGCCGTTCAGCTCGAGCCCCAACCAGAACTTGAATACGTTCTCGGATGGCTCAGGCGCAATGCGCCCGAGCCGGAGGCGATCGTGCTCGTGCACGGAGATTTCAAACCCGGCAACGCGCTGGTCGAAGGCGATCGCATCATCGCGAAGCTTGATTGGGAAACCGCCCATCTTGGCGATCCGCTGGAAGACCTTGGTTGGGTCACAAATCCGGTCCGCAAGCGCGAACACCAGATCCCCGGGCAATGGGAGGCGAAGAATATCGTCGAGGCATATCGCCGTCTTACCGGGCGCACCGTACGCGAGGAGGATTTGCGCTGGTGGAACGTTTTCTCCTGCTGGAAGCTCTGCGTCATTCAACTGACCGCCGTCGCCGAATTCGTGAACGGGAGATACGGACGCGTGTTCCAGACCCCGACATGGCTTTTCCGGCCTATGTTCAGAATGATGGGAGCCATGGAATGACCTCGGAACAGGATGTGGGCCGCCCGTTCACAGGAAGCGAGGTGTCTGCGTGAAGCCCAGTGTGGAAGACCAGCTGAAGGGGACTTGCCGGGTTCTCGAAACCGTCGTGGCTCCGCATTTGTCGGAGCCCTTCGCGCGCACCATTCTTGCGGGACTGGTTGCGAACCTCCGGATGCTAACCGATGCAATCCCCGAGGTTGCGAAATTTTTGCTTGAGGACAATGCGGCGTCCCTTCGGCTCCTGGTGTCGCTCAAGGACACCATGACGGACGAGCACCGGGCCGCCCTGTCCGCGCTCGAGAGCGCCCCCATACCGGCTGCAACTGACGTCAAGGCGCAGGACGAGCGGAACTGCGAGTTGCGCGGCCTGCTTGCCGAGGCGGTGTGCAGCGATGCTCTGACGGACGCCCAGCGTCGCGCCATCATCGAACACATGTCGCAACGGGCATCGCGAATGCCGATGCGCTATGTGCCTACGGCTCCAACCCCGTCAACGGAGGAGAATTCCTGATCATGCTGACCGCGCTAGACGACACGCTGTGGCACCAGCTGCCGACGACCTTCGATCACGTCTGGACCAGCGACCCTCGCTGGTTCGACAGGTACTGGTTCGCCACCTACGCAAAGGACGGCCGCGTCGCGATCCAGGTCACCATGGGTGCCTACAGGAACATGAACGTCCTGGATGGCGGTGTGGTGGTCATCGTGGACGGGCGGCAGTACAATCTGCGCGTGTCTCGCACGCTAGGCACGGATATGCGGACCGCCTGCGGCCCGCTGACCGTGCAGCCGGTCGAGCCGCTGAAATCCTTCAAGCTGAGCATTGAGCCGGGCGATCATCCCGTCCGCGGCGAAATCACCTGGGAGTGCGTCGAGCCTGCCCATGAGGAGCATCCGCACTACACGCGGCTGAGGTCGCGCACCGTCGAGGACTATCGCCGTTTCGACCAGATCGGACGGACACGCGGCTGGATCGAGGTCGACGGCAGCCGGATCGAGATCGAGGACTGGTGGGCCTGCCGCGACCATTCGTGGGGGGTTCGCCGGGGCATGGGCGTGCCCGAGCCGGTCACGGGTCCCAAGGTGAACCTGAAGGAAAAGGGCCATGTCATGTCCTTCCTGTTCTTCTCTACCGACAAGATCAGCGGGTCCTTGCTGTTTTCCGGACGCGGCGACGACGTGCCTTATACGACGGGCGTGATCACCGACCGGAGCACGGACACGCAGGTCCACATCGACAGGATCGGCCTTCATGTCAGCCTGCACGAGGGCACTCGCCGGTTCCGGACCGCACGGATGAATGCCACGCTGGAGGACGGCCGTCCCCTCGTCATAGAGGTCGATGCGCTCGGCTCGTCCGTCGCGATGCAGGGACTGGGCTACAGCGGCGGCTTTGACGATGGAATGGGGCTGGGCGCGTGGCGCGGAGACCTGCATGTGGAGGCCGATACCTGGGACGTGTCCCATCCGTCGGTCATCGTCAGGGGAGACGGCAGCTCGAAGGAACACTGGCATCGCATCCAGCCAGTAGGGCTCACCGCGACGCTTGACGGTGCGTCGGCGGGCGAAGGGACCGGGAGCATGACCCTGACGATCGCAGGGAAGCTCCCCGATCATTTGAAGCTGATGGAATGAACCAGAGGAAACCGGTCCGGCTGCGGATCACAACATGACGCGGGCCCTTCTGTCAGACCATCTCCGCGCAGGCGATCATATCGTGGTCGGTCAGTTGGCGGGCGAGCCTGTCGGCCTTGTTGACGAACTGTTCCGCATGGCGCCGACTCTCGGACATCTAGAGGTGTTCTGCGGCTTCTCGCTGGATCCGTCCTGGGGAACGCTGGAAGCCGAGGGCGTGAGGGTGACAACCTATTGCGGTCTCGGAACCGTGCGCAAACTGGTGGCGCAGGACAGGGCGCGGGTCGTTCCGGCGTCGCTTTCGCACCTGTCCTCGATGATCGCTTCTGGCAGGATGCCTGTCGACGTCGTCCTATTGCAGGTGTCTCCGGCGGATGCCGACGGCTATCACAGCCTCGGCTGCACGCTGGACTATGTCTGGGAAGCCGCGAGGGTGGCGCGGGTCGTTCTGGTGGAGGTCAATACTCTCGTACCTGCCACTCGGGGCGCCGCCCGGCTTCACAAAAGCGAAGTGGTCGCGGCCCTGCACAGCGATACGTCGCTGCCGGAAGCTCCGGCCGAGGTCCCCGACGAAATCCAGCGACGGGTGGCGGTCAACGCCGCGCGACTGGTGCCGGACGGGGCAGCCATCCAACTGGGTATCGGCAGCCTTGCGGTCGCGGTCGCGGAGGCGCTTCGAGATCATCGCGGCCTGCGGCTCCGTTCGGGGATGGTAGGCGACTGGTATCTCGACCTGCTTGAAAGCGGCGCGCTGGACGTGACCGTCGAGGAGGCCTGCCGGGCGTCGCTTGCGGTCGGAAGCAGGCGATTGTACGACGCCCTGTCGCGTGATCATGTCCTGCAGTTCGCGCCACCCTCCGATCTTGTTCGTCCGCTACCGAATGTGCCGCTCATCGCCGTCAACTCGGCCATCGAAGTGGACCTGACCGGACAGGCGAACACCGAATTCCTGGGGCAGCGCTACGTCGGCACGATCGGCGGTCAACCGGACTACTTCCGGGCTGCGCGCCTGTCCGCGGACGGCCTCGCCGTCCTTGCCCTTCCTTCTGTGGCCAACAACGGCAAAAGCCGCATCGTCGAGAAATGCGTGCATGTCTCCACAGCCCAGAGCGATGTTGACGTCATTGTCACGGAGCACGGCATGGCCGATATCCGCGGAACGACCCTGGCGGAGAGGCGGGCCCTGATTGCGGCAATCGCCGATCCTGCGCTCCGCGAAGAACTGGGTGGATCGGCGTCTGCCTGAAGAGCTCGAGCGCCCTCCGTCAGGAAAAGCACAGGCGGGTGGCGATGAGATCCAGGGCCGCGTCGGATGCTTCCGCGGCGACGGCCAAGGAAAGAAATCCGTGGACCATGCCGGAACAGACCCGTAGTTCGACATCGACGCCGCAAGCGCCGAGTCGCGCCGCGAAATCTGTTCCTTCGTCCCTGAGCGGATCGAACTCGGCGGTCAGGATGGTCGTCGGAGGGAAGGTTTTCAACATGTCTGCAGACGGTGGCCCCGCGTCGGGCCGCGGGTCGGGTCCCAAGTAGCAGTCCCAGAACCATTGCATTGCCGCCCGTGTGAGCAGCGGTCCGCCCGCCAGAGCCATCTGACTTGGGCTGTCGCAGGCCGGATCGAGCGCGGGATAGATGAGAGCCAGATGTCGCGGCGTCAGCCGTGCGGCAGTCAGGCGGGCACAAAGCGCGGTTGCGATGCTTCCGCCAGCGCTGTCGCCGCACAGGGCAAAACGGTCGGGATCGATGCCGTATTCCTCCGGTCGTGCGAGAACGCGGTCGACCACTGCGCCGACGTCATCGATCGCTCCGGGATATCTTGTTTCGGGGGCCAGGCGATAGTCGATGCTGATGACGGCTGCGGCGGTTCGCTTTGCAAGGTGACGACAGATGCCGTCGTGCGTATCGATATTACCCCAGACGAACCCGCCACCGTGCACGAAAAAGATCACAGGCAGCTCCGGGAGCGCATTTGGTCTGTAGGTCCTGATCGGGACTGGATGTCCGGAGGACTCGACCACACCGTCGACAATTGCAACCATCTCGGGAGGGGCGCCCTGATGCATGGCGCCGTTGGCCGCACGACGAACCTTTTCCATGGGGATATTGGCCGGTGGCGGCAGGATGAGGTTGCGCGGATCCGCCAGGAAAGTTGTCAAAGAAGGGTGTATGGGCACTCGCTACCTCTTGAAATTTAGTAGAAATGAGTACTATCAGGTATAAGTTTGTTACGACATTGACAAGTATCGAGTAAATGATGGCACCGAAATCTGCTGGAGTGGACATATTGGCAAAGGCAGAGGAGCGTCTGTCCATCTCGGATGAAGTTGCCGCGCTGAAGCGCGAGCGTACCTTGGACGCCGCCACGGACCTCTTTTACGAAAAAGGGTATTCCAACACGACGTTGGACGATGTGGCAGCCGCGCTCGGGGTCGCCAAACCGTTCATTTACAAGCACTTCGGATCGAAGCACATGCTGCTGGCGACGATCTGTGCGCGGGGCATCCAGGCTGCGCTCGATGCGGTTGAATTCGCGCTGGCCAATGGCGAAGGCCCTTCGGACAGCCTGATGATATTCGTCCCGCGATACGTGCAGGCGATCATCGACATGCAGAAATGCATTGCGATCCATATCCGTGAAGAGAAGAACCTCCGTCCCGAAGACGTCGAAAATCTAGCCGCGCTGCGGCAGAAGTTCATGTCTCGCACCGAAGAGCTTCTTGCCATCGGAAAAGCCTCTGAAGAGTTGGAAATCGCCGATCCGCGTGTCTCGGCGTTTGCGATCGTCGGCGCGGTCAGCTGGATTACATTCTGGTATCATCCCGACGGTCCGCTGACGCCCGACGACGTTATCGAACGCATGACGTCGTTCATCCTGAACCTTCTCCGCTCCGAAAGCTCGACGCTGCCGGGCTGACCGAAGGGCCACCGCACCTCGAACCCCAAAGATCCGGGCCGGTCGGCTGACGGCCGGCCTCGCGCTCATGCTGCGGTGCGGCAACGATTTTGCACGCGAAAAACTCAATAGTAGTTGAACGCTACGCATGAGTATGTTTTGTTGCCAGCAGGTCATGTGGTGAGTCGCTCGTCGGGGCGACCCGAAATTGCGGGAGTGGATGCCATGGAGAAGAAGGACGTCTTGATCGTCGGCGCGGGGATTGCCGGTTTGCGAACGCTTTATTCTGTGCGCAAGGCGGGATTTGATGTCAAAGTGCTCGAAGCATCGGACGAGCTCGGCGGTGTCTGGAACCACAACAGATATCCGGGAGCGCGGTGCGACGTCGAAAGCTACGACTATTCCTACAGCTTTTCGCCAGAGCTGGAGCAGGAGTGGACCTGGACGGAACGGTATCCTCGCCAACCCGAGATCCTGTCCTACCTCAACCATGTTGCCGATCGGTTCGATCTTCGCCGCTCCATCGTATTCAACGCCCGCGTCACGTCGGCCGAATATGACGAGGAGGGCGCCGTCTGGAAGGTGACCACGGAGTCCGGCGACACATATGTGTGCCACAGGCTGATATGGTGCCTCGGTCAGCTGTCCGCGCCGAAGACGCCTGACTACCCCGGACAAGATCTGTTCAAGGGCGAGACGATTGTCAGCGCCCAGTGGCCGCGCCGCAAGATCGACTTCAGCGGCAAGCGTGTCGGGATCATCGGGACCGGGTCTTCCGGCATGCAGATGACGCCGGTGATCGCCGAAGATGCCAAACGGGTCACGGTATTCCAGCGGACCGCCAACTACAGCGTTCCCGCCGCCAACGCGCCCCTCACCGACGAGGAAATCCGGGAGGTCAAGGCGCACTATGCCGAGCGCCGCGAACTGACCCGCAATTCTCCGACCGGCCTTGGCTTCCGGCCAGGCAAGCTCAAGACGCTCGAGGTCGACCCCGAGGAGCGTGAAAAGGTTTTCGAGGCGGCCTACAATCGGTACGGCTTCGGCTTCGCGCTCGCCTACCCCGATATCTTGCTGGATCCCGATGCCAATGCGGTCGCATCCGACTACCTGCGTCGCAAGATGGGAGAGCGGGTAAAGAATCCCGTGGTCAGGGAGAAGCTGATCCCGAATACACATGGCTATGGGACGCGCCGGCCGACGGTTGACAGCGGTTATTTCGAGGCATTCGATCGTGACAACGTCGAACTGGCAGATATACGTGAAGCGCCGATCGTCGAGTTCACGGAGACCGGTATCAGAACGACGGAAAAGGACTATCCGCTCGACATCATCATCTACGCCACCGGATTCGATGCGCTGACCGGCGCCATCCTCAAGCCTCGGATCACCGGGCGCAATGGTCTGACGCTGAAGGAGAAATGGCTGTCGGGCCCGATCACGCAGCTCGGGCTGGGCAGCTCCGGCTTTCCCAACATGATCATCGTCGGCGGACCAGGCAGCCCGACGGTCCTGTCCAACGTGATGGTCTCGACCGAACTTCAGGTGGACTGGATCACCGACTTCCTGACCTATCTCCGTGCGAACGACATCGCCGAATTCGAGGTGACGCCGGAGGCCGAGGCCGCCTGGAACGAGAACATTCAGGAGCGGGTGGCCGAAACACTCTACATGACGACCCGCAGTTTCTACAACGGCGGCGAGGTCGAAGGCAAGCCACGCGTCTTCATGCCGTACAGCGGCGGCGTCCGGAACTATCGGCGTCTGATGGAGGCATGTGCTGCCGAGGGATATTCCGGGTTCGACCTGAACGCAGCCCCGCACCCCGTGGCCCGGGAGGCGCAAAACGATGCTGACTGATCGCGGACGATCCGTTGCCGTCGTCGGCGTCGGCACCATGGGGGTCGGCATTGCCTATGTCTTTGCCATGGCAGGCTACC
The DNA here is from genome assembly GCF_053484295.1 of Martelella sp. AMO21009. Taxonomy (NCBI): domain Bacteria; kingdom Pseudomonadati; phylum Pseudomonadota; class Alphaproteobacteria; order Hyphomicrobiales; family Aurantimonadaceae; genus Martelella; species Martelella sp. AMO21009. Next base: position 116,790 of record NZ_JBAKFR010000006.1, on the reverse strand, counting down.
ATGTTCATGTCGTTGAACCCGACCCTGCTCGCCTCTCTGCCGCGTTCGAGGAGATGCGCAATGCGGGGCGGAATGCCGTCGCGCGCGGCAAGGCGACGGCGGAAGCTGCTGAAGCGGCCATCGGCGCGATCGAGGGCCATCCGGATGTTGCCGATCTGCCCGAGGGGTTGGACTTGGTGGTCGAGACGGTGCCTGAGCGGCAGGCGCTGAAGGAGGCGGTGCTGGCCGCGATCGCCGAGCGCCAGCCAAAGCTGATCGCTTCGAATACCAGCGCCCTGTCCATAGACATGCTGTCCCGCGCGGTCAGGGAGCCCGCGACGTTTCTGGGCATGCACTTCTTCAACCCTGTCTGGTCCCTCATGCTTGTCGAAATCGTGCGCGGCGCGAAAACCAGCGAAGCAAGCGTCGAAATGGCGCGCGGCTTCGCCGACGGGATCGGCAAGAAATCTGCCGTGGTGTCCGATGTGCCTGGCTTTGCCACCAGCCGGCTCGACCTCGTTCAGGCGCTGGAGGCGATCCGCATGGTCGAAGACGGGGTTGCGAGTCCCGCAGACATCGACCGGGCCGTCACCACGGCCTACCGCCATCCCGTCGGGCCCCTGCGGCTAAGCGACATGGTCGGGCTGGACGTGCGGCTGGACATCGCCATGCATCTCGCCACCGTTCTGGGGCCGCATTTCGCCCCGCCGAAACTTCTTCAGGACATGGTCGCCCGTGGCGAACTCGGTCAGAAATCCGGCAAGGGTTTCTATGACTGGACCGCCGCTGCCGCGACACAATAACAGGAGCCGCACCGTATATGGGACGCCTTTTCACATCGTCGCTGGTCGACACTTCGGAACACCACGCAATGCTCCGCGATAGCGTGGGCAAGCTGGTCGCAGGCTTCGGCCGCAAGTACTTTCAGGACGTCTACAAGCGGGGCGCCAAGCCGGTGGAGCTTTGGGACGCCCTTGGCGAAGCCGGCTTCCTTGGCGTGCATGTGGCCGAGGAGTTCGGCGGCGGCGGCGGTGGCATGGCCGACTATAACGTCATCGTCGAGGAAACCGCGGCGCAGGGTTGCCCGATCCTGTCGTTGGTGATCGGGTCGATATGCGCGCCGATCATCCAGCAACATGGCAGCGACGAGATCAAGGCTGACTGGCTGCCCGGCCTCGCCTCAGGGAAGAAGCGTCTGGCCTTCGCCATTACCGAACCCGACGCTGGGTCGAATACGCACAAAGTTTCGACGGTGTGCCGGCCGGACGGCAACGGATGGTCGATCAAGGGCGCCAAGTACTGGACCTCGGCCGTGGACGAGGTGGACGCGATCATGGTCGTTGCGCGGGGCGAGGTCCTCGACGAGCGGGGCAGGGGCGCGCTTTCGCTGTTCCTGGTCCCGGTCGACGCCCCTGGCATCAGCAAGACCCCGATCGAGACGGCGCTGCATGTACCCGAAACCCAGTTCATGCTGCATTTCGACAATGTCAAAGTCCCCGCCGACGCTCTGGTCGGGCAGGAGGGGCAGGGGCTCAAGCACCTCTTTGCCGGGCTCAATCCCGAACGCATCTGTGCCGCGGCGATCAACAATGGCATTGCCCGATATGCGATCGAGAAAGGCGCGGAATATGCGGGGGAACGGTCCGTGTGGGGCGTGCCGATCGGAGCGCATCAGGGCGTCGCGCATCCGCTCGCCCAGGCCTATGTCGGCGTGCAGCAAGCGCGGTTGATGACCGCGCGCGCCGCGGAGCTTTACGACCAGGGATCGTCCGAAGCGGGCGAGGTCGCCAACATGGCCAAGTTTGCGGCGGCCGACTCTTCGCTGGTCGCGCTCGATCAGGCGATACAGGTGCACGGCGGGAACGGGCTCTCGATCGAATACGGGCTGGCGGATCTCTGGTTCATCGCGCGGCTGCATAAGACCGCGCCGGTCAGCCGGGAAATGGTGCTGAACTTCTTCGCCCAACATTCTCTGGGTCTTCCGAAAAGCTACTGATGGCGTGAGGGAGGAGACATGGCGCACAATATCAAGGAATACGAAAGCTTTGGCGAGGTGCTGCGGCGACATGCGCGGCAGCGGCCTCAGGCCCCGGCGCTGACGTTCCGCGACCGGACGCAGACTTTCGCGGCGCTTCACGAGGGCAGCTCGCGTCTGGCCAACCTGCTCTTGTCGCGCGGCGTCGGGGCGGGAGACCGAGTGGCCGTGATCAGCAAGAACCGGCCTGAGATCTACGAACTCATCTACGCTTGCAACAAGATCGGGGCGGCACTCGTGTCCATCAACTGGCGGCTGTCGGCGCGGGAGCTTGGCCTGATCCTCTCCGATTGCGACCCCGCGCTGGTGCTGACCGACGAGACCGGCGACGCGCTGTTGAGGCAGACCGGTATTGCCATCCCCGCGCTTCACTTCGGCGACGCGTTCGAGGCCGAGCGCACCAAGGCGGCTCCTGAAGATCCGGGTCACGTCGGCACACCGGAGGAAACGGCGCTGATCCTTTACACCTCCGGCACGACGGGATTGCCGAAAGGAGTGATGCTGTCCAACCGGGGCATGTCCTATACCCGTGATCTCGCGGTGGCCTGGAACATGGACGAGACCAGCGTGAACCTCGTGGCGATGCCGCTGTTCCATATCGGCGGCTGCGGCTACGGCAGCAGCACGATGCTCGCGGGCGGACATACGATCCTGCTGCCCGAGGTTGACGTTGCACAGATCCTGGCAGTCATCCCGCGCTACCGCGTCACCCACGCCTTTCTCGTGCCCGCAGTTATCCAGGTTCTGCTGAACGCGCCAGGGGTGCAGGACGCGGATCTGAGCAGCCTCAAACTGATGATGTACGGCGCCGCGCCCATGGGGGACGTCCTGCTGCGCCGGGCCATGGCAGTGCTGGGCTGCCAGTTCATGCATGCCTACGGGATGACCGAAAGCTCCGGCACGGTGGTGATCCTCGAACCGGCCAGTCACGATCCGGGCGGGCCGAAAAGCGGCTTGTTGAAATCCTGCGGCAAGGCGCTGCCCTGGGTGGAGCTTCGCGTGGTCGATCCGGCCACGGGCACCGATGCCGGAACCGGTAATGTGGGCGAGATCTGGCTGCGTACGCCGATGCTGATGTCGGGCTACTGGCACAACCCCCGCGCGACGGAAGAGGCGATCACCCCGGAGGGCTGGTTCCGAACCGGCGACGCAGCCTATCTCGATGGCGAGGGACATGTGTTCCTGTTCGACCGCTTCAAGGACATGATCATCTCGGGCGGCGAGAATATCTATCCTGCCGAGATCGAGAATGTACTGAACGGCCATCCGGCGGTGGCTGAGGTCGGAGTCATCGGTGTTCCTCACGAAAAGTGGGGCGAAACCCCGCTGGCCGTGGTGGTGCGCAAGCCGGGGCAGGAGGCCACGGCCGAAGAGCTGATCGCCTATACCCGCGCCAACCTCGCCACCTACAAATGTCCGAGCCGCGTCCTCATTGCCGAGGCTTTGCCGCGCAGTGCGTCCGGAAAGCTGCTCAAGTTCGAAATGCGAAAGATGTTCGGGGGTGCGGCATGACAGAGGCTCTGGCACTCGTGCGTCGTTGGGTCGTCGACTATTTCAACAGCCATGACTCGGCGGCCGCGCGGGAGTTCTGTGCGCCGGACTATGCGCTGAGCATCGGGGATGTGGTGCTGGCGGGGCGCGACGAGGTCTGGTTGCCTGCCGTGGAAATCCAGATGCGGAACTTTCCCGGCATGGGCATGACCGTTCACCAGACGGTGACCGGAGAGGGCTGGGCCGCCGTTTGGTTCAGCGAACACGGGGCCAGCAAGGGCAAGGCAGCCGTCTGGTCCGGCGTGGCAATCTACCGGACAGACGGGAAGGTGCTGACCGGCTGCGTGGCGCAGGAAGATTACATGACCCGTCGACGTCAACTGAAAAGCGGCGTGGCCGACCCCGTCGATCCGCCCGCCGTCGCCCCGTGGGATGTTGAAGCACAACCCAGAAATGCCGAAGCTGAAGCGATTGTTGCCCAATGGCTTCAGGGCGCGTGGCCCAGGGACGGCGCAATCTGCGACGACGACCATATCTCGGGCTCTCCCCTGGCCTTTGAGGTTACGGGGGCAGAGTTCGGGGAAATGCTTTCCTCGGGAGAGCATGTTGCCTTCAACCTGCGTCAGTCGGGCACCTACCTCTCGGGCCTGCCGGACGTGACCGGCCGGATTCCGGCAACCTTGGACGTCAACGGACTTGTCAGGGTCTCCGGCGGGCGCGTCGTGTCGGGGCGGGTGATCCGCGACCGTATGGGCCTCTGGTCCCGGATACGGAGCACGACATGACGGCCCCTGTTCTGACAGAGCGCAACGGCGCGGTGTTGGTGGTGAAGCTCAACCGGCCCGAGCGCCGCAACGCGATCAACCGGGTCGCCTCCGAAGCGGTGGCCGCCGCGATGGATGTCTTTGACTCGGATGATGCCCTCTCCGTAGCGATACTGACGGGGGTGGGCGAGCATTTTTGCGCTGGTATGGACCTGAAGGCGTTTCTGGCCGGCGAACGCGTCGAACTGGCGGATCGCGGCCTGTGCGGTATCATCCAAACGCCGCCGCGCAAGCCGCTCATCGCCGCCATTGAAGGTTACGCTCTGGCCGGCGGGTTCGAAATCGCGCTGGCCTGCGACCTGATCGTTGCCTCGGAGACCGCGCAGTTCGGTCTGCCCGAGACCCGGCGCGGTTTGATCGCAGGGTCGGGCGGGCTGGTGCGTCTGCCCGAGAGGATACCACAGCAGATCGCGATGGAATGCGCCCTGACCGGCCGGATGATCCCCGCGGTGGAAGCCGAACGCTGGGGTCTCATCAACCGGCTTTGCCGACCTGGCGAGGCTCTGAGCCAGGCCTGCGCGCTGGCAGCGGAGATCGCGGCGAACGCGCCCATGGCGCTGGCGGCGACCAAGCGCGTTATCACTGAAAGTGGCCGCTGGTCGGAACAGGACCTCTGGCCGCGACAGAACGCCATTCTCGAAACTGTCATCACCTCTGACGATGCGCGCGAAGGCGCGGCAGCCTTTGCCGAGAAGCGCCCCCCTAAATGGACCGGGCGGTGAAGTAGAGTACAACTTCAGGCCGGAAGACCCGGCGGAAACCCGCATCAACTTCGTTGTTCTGGCCGCAGGCGGTCGGTACGCAGACCAAGGAGAAAACATGAGAGACGCAGCCATCATATCCACTGCACGCACCGGCATTGGCCGGGCGTTCAAGGGTGCTCTGAACGCCACAAAATCCCCCACGATGATGGGCCATGCGATGCACCACGCACTGCTGCGGGCCGGCGTCGAGGGGGCGGAGATCGACGATGCCGTGATCGGTACCGTCCTCGCTTCCGGCACGGCGGGCATGAACATTGCCCGGAATGCCGCGTTCGCGGCCGGACTGCCGGTGACGGTCTCGGCGCAGACAATGGATCGCCAGTGCGCCTCGGGCCTGATGGCGGTGGCGACGGCAGCCAAGCAGATCATGGTGGACGGCATGACGATCACCATGGCAGGTGGTCAGGATAACATCTCGGCCGTGCAGGGCCCGTATTTCGAGGCCGCGATGGCCGCCAAGGATCCCAACGTCACCGCCCGTGTGGAACATGCCTACATGCCGATGCTCCAGACCGCCGAGGTGGTCGCCGAGCGCTACGGGATCGGCCGGGATGCGCAGGACGAATATTCGCTCCTCTCGCAGCAACGCACTGCGGCCGCACAGCAGGCCGGGCGCTTCGATGACGAGATTGTGCCATTCGAAACGACCATGATCGTCAAGGATCGCGAGACCGGGACAGTTTCGGAACTGCCGGTCACGCTGGAAAAGGACGAGGGCAACCGTCCTTCGACCACGCTGGAGTCTCTGACGTCGTTGAAACCGGTGATCGAGGGCGGCGTCGTCACCGCCGGCAACGCCAGCCAGCTGTCCGACGGGGCCAGTGCGCTGGTCCTGATGGAGGCAACAGAGGCCTCGCGTCGCGGGATCGCCCCGCTCGGCTTCTATCGCGGCATGGCCGTGGCCGGTTGCGCGCCCGAGGAAATGGGGATCGGTCCGGTCTTCGCCGTGCCGAAATTGCTCAAGCAGCACGGCCTGAAAGTCGGTGACATCGGCCTTTGGGAGCTGAACGAGGCCTTTGCCTGCCAGGCGCTCTACTGCCGCGACAAACTCGGCATCGACCCCGAGATCTACAATGTCAACGGCGGCGCGATTTCGATCGGACATCCCTATGGCATGACCGGCGCGCGGCTGGTCGGCCATGCGTTGATCGAGGGAAAGCGGCGCGGCGTGAAGTACGTGGTCGTGACCATGTGCGTCGGTGGCGGCATGGGGGCCGCAGGGCTGTTCGAGGTGGCATGATCCCGGCTTGAGGCGCGGACGGTCTCCGTCCGCGCCTGAGTCCGATCGAATGGGTGAGGAGGACCCTGGATGGACGGGAAAAATGAAACGCTGAAGGGCGAGGTGGCCGTTGTGACCGGCGGGGCCAGCGGAATAGGGCTGGGTCTGGCGCGTGCCTTGGGCAGGGCGTGGCGCGACGGTGGTCATCGCCGATATTGATCCGAACCGCGACGTGATCGCCGATCGGCTCCGGGAGGAGGGGATGACGGTTCAGTCGGCTGCTCTGGACGTGTCCATGCGCGAGGACTGGCACAGGCTGGCAGAGGAGATGCTGGCCAGCCATGGCGGAGCGTCCATCCTGTGCAACAACGCAGGGCTGACAATCCCTCGTGCGGCCGTGGGAGCCTATGAGCCGGAACTTTGGGATCGCGTGATCCGCGTCAACCTGACGGGCGTGTTCAACGGATGCCACACAATGCTGTCGACGATGAGACTGCCGGACCGGACCACCAGGATACTCAACACGGCGTCGATCAGCGGGCTTTTCGCGACGCCTGGACTGAATGCCTACACTGCTTCGAAGCATGCCGTAGTCGCGCTGTCGGATGCCCTTCGCTTCGAGCAGGCCGGGGAAAACGTCACGGTCAGCGTTCTCTGTCCGGGCTTCGTCAACACGTCCATCACGCTCAATTCACAGCGTTTCGTCAAGAGCGATGCGATGTCGAATAGTGAACGGGAGGCCATGAAGACCCGGCTCGCCGGATCCATGCACCCCGATGTCGCGGGAGAGATCGCGGTCAAGGGTCTGCTCGAGGGACGGCCCTACATCTTCCCGCATCCCGAATACCAGGCCGTCTTTGACCGGCGTTCAGCGGTGATCCGGGAGGCTTTCGCGTCAACTGCAGCGACCGGAACGGACGACGAGATAGCTGCGCTTGGCGGGGCGTGGCTGGGCCACTGAGCCAGGCGCGGCGACTGACTTTCTGACATATTCGACAACCCGATGCGTCAAAACAAGGAGCTGAAATCCGACGGCCGATTGCGACTTCGGTCGCGGTTCCCGGATTACAGGGACTGCGCCGTCCTTGCGCTTTGTGAGGGAGACGGCTCTGCCTGAAAAGCCCAAGGGCGAGACCGAATGCACCCATGCCAGGCGCCTTCGGTCAGGTCACATAAGCCCCGGAAGGCGAGGCCCGCTCAGTGTTTCGCCACCGAGTCCCGGATTGGAGCCGCCGGTTGCGCAACCGGTTTGACGGGGCTGTGCTTGACCCGAGCCACGCCGTTTTTCTTGTAGTCTTCCGCGAGTCTCTTGCGATACCGCACCGGGTCGAGCTCCAGCCCGTATCTCGGGCTGTCCGGGAACTGCTTCTTCTGGAACGCCAGGTCCTCGTCAATCGCCTGGTTGAGGGCCGTGCTGGGCGGCAGCTTGATGTCACCGCTGGCAATCGCAGCTACATATTCGCTCTGCTCGTCCATCATGCGGATATTGCTGCCGCCGGTCGCGTCGAAGAAGCCGACAAAGAACATGTTCGGCAGGTCAGGGTGGACGATCCGGTTGTAAAGATGCAGATGAGTGCCGCGCACGGGAGAGGTGCCGTCCGGCAGGAACGGCAGGTCGGTCTCGTACCCTGTGGCTGCGATGATCGCGTCGACCTCTTCAACGGTCCCGTCGGTGAAATGAACGGTCTTGCCTTCGACCCTGTCGATCCCGGGTTTGCCTATGATGCGGTTCCACGCCAGATGAAAGATCAACGTGGGATGGCTGATCGGGTGGGTGCGGCCCTTCGGCGTCCGAAAGCCCCAGTCCTCCATCCTGCCATGGAAGATGCGCGTCAGTTGCGTGCGGATCCAGACCTTCAGTTTCCATGGCAGCCAGGGTTTTTCCAGCAGCATCAATGTGCGCGACTGCGGCTTTCCGAACATCATCCTCGGCATGATGAGCACCGGGGACCTTGCCGCCAGAAAAGTCTGTTCCGTGACCGTGCAAATGTCCGCCGCAATGTCCACGCCACTGTTGCCGGGGCCGATTACCAGCACCCGCTTGCCGGCGTAGGGGTCGGGAACGCGATAGGCGTGCGCATGGATGTATTCGCCTGTAAAGCCCTTGATCTGATCTGGATGGCGCGGCGAGCTTTGATGCCCCGATGCCACAACGACACCGTCGAAGACGTCCGTGGACCCGTCGGCCATGGTCAGGCGATATCCGTCGCCCTCACGCACGATGGCATCGACCCGGCTTTTGAACCGTATCCGCCGCCTGAGATCGAACGTGTCCGCGTAGCTGTTGAAATAAGCCTCCATCTCGGTCGTTCCGGGATAATACTGGGTTCCTTCAGGAAACGGGAAATCGAGGTATGAGCTGACACCCGATTCCGAGTTGATGCGGAGCGATTTGTACGCCGGGCTGCGCCCGCTGTCGTTCTCGTAGACCCAGAGCCCGCCGATGCGCGTCCCGATCTCAAAGATCACCGGCTCAATGCCCTTCGCTAGAAGGTACTTGGCTGAACAGAGCCCCCCGGCTCCGGCTCCGATGACTGCGAAACGCTTCTTGCTCATGCGATGTTCACCTTGTTGCGGTCCTGTGGAGAGAGACGCGAAACGGCTCTCATGTTGCTACGTAACCGCCATGGCGGGTTCATTTGTCGGACGCGTCTGCCTGCCGGTCCAGTGCGCCCGGCAGATCCGACCTCGGCGAAGTTATCCGCCTGCGAAACCGATCAGATTATTAATATACTAATTGGTAGAATTTGCATTGGGCGCTGTCAACACTGACTTTGCGACGATGATGGATATCCGCCGCACGCTGCCCGATGTCTTGCCAAAGAATCTCCTCCCCGACCCGGAGGATCGGGTGCGCAGGGGTGCCTTGTGCGCCTTTGATGCTCCCGCGCATGGCTAGGCCTGCCAGAGCGCCATCGCAAGGCCTCTGACATTCGCGCGTCTCGGTCGCTTCAATTTTATGATTATGCGCAGACGGCCACTTCAGGCGCTGAATTCACCACCGTCGCCTCAACAGATAACCGAGAGCAGACAACTCAGGGACTAGCCCGAGGATGAGGCCCGTAAAGGGAATAGGTTTGTAGCGGCCTGAGGCAGGTTCGAAGGACCTGCCTGTTTCATTTGAAGGCCTTCAGGCCGATCAGAACTGAACCAGAATATTCTTGAACTGCCAGGGGTCCTTCTCGTCCTTCTTTTCCGGGAAGAAGGTCTGGCGGCCGGTGAGCGGGGTCCAGTCGGTGTAGTGGCCTTCGACCGGGCCGAGATAGGGCATCTGGATTTCGAGGCAGCGGCGGTAATCCATCTCGTCGGCCTCGACGATGCCGGCCTCCGGGTTTTCGAGCGCCCAGACCATGCCGGCCAGTACCGCGGAGGTTACCTGCAGGGCCGTGGCGTTCTGGTAGGGCACCAGATTGCGGGTCTCCTCCATCGAAAGCCTGGAGCCGTACCAGTAGGCATTCTTGTCATGGCCGTAGAGCAGCACGCCGAGTTCATCGATCCCGGTCAGGATATCGGCTTCCTCGAGAACCAGCATGTCCTTCTGCGGCGTGCCGCCATTGCCGAACATCTCGTCGAGCGACAGCACGGCGACATCGGCCGGATGGTAGGCGTAGTGGCAGGTCGGGCGATAGGTGACCTTGTCGCGATCGTTGCGGACGGTGAAGAAGTCGGCAATCGAGATCGACTCGTTGTGGGTAACGAGGAAGCCGTATTGCGGGCCGGGCGTCGGGCACCAGCTTCTGACCCTGGTATTGGCGCCGGGCTGTTCGAGATAGATCGCCGCCTTGCAGCCTTTCCGGTGCTTCTTGGCGTTCTTCGGCATCCATTTCTCATGGGTGCCCCAGCCGAGTTCTGCCGGCTGCATGCCCTCGGCCACGAAGCCTTCCACCGACCAGGTGTTCCAGAACGCATTCTGCGGGCGCAGAAATTTCGAACGCTGGGTATCGCGTTCGGCAATGTGGATGCCCTTGACGCCGGTCTCCTTCATCAGCGACGCCCAGCCCTCGCGGTCATCGGCGGCAGGTTCGGCGAAGCTGACGCCGGTCTCGCGCGCGACATCGACAAGCGCCTGCTTGACGAACCAGGACACCATGCCCGGATTGGCGCCGCAGCAGGAAACGGCGGTGGTGCCGCCGGGGTTCTTCCGCTTCTCCTTGCGCACGGTCTCGCGCAGCGCGTAATTGGTGCGCTCGGCGTTGCTTTGGTTCTCGTCGAAATAGAAGCCGAGCCAGGGCTCGATCACGGTGTCGATATAGAGCACGCCGAGCGAGCGGCAGAGCTTCATCAGATCGAGCGAGGAGGTGTCGACCGACAGGTTGACGCAGAAGCCCTGGCCTTCGCCCTCGGTCAGGAGCGGCTCCAGCAATTCCTCGTAATTGTCCTTGGTCACCGCCGCGTGGATAAAGCGCACGCCGTGATTGGCGGCGAGGTTTGCGTGGCCGTCATTCGGATCGATGATGACCATGCGCGACTTGTCGAAACGGAAATGCCTTTCGATCAGCGGCAATGCGCCGCGGCCGATGGACCCGAAGCCGATCATGACGATGGGGCCGGTGATTTCGGCGTGGATCGGGAATTCCTGCTGCATTTCCATGTCCTTCTTGTTTATCTGGCGGGCGACCGGCGGTCATTTCTCGACTTCGCGCAGGCCGGCTTTCCGGACGCGCTATAAAGTGGAATTGTGACGCGGCGTTAATGTTCCCTCGCGCAAAGCGAGATCATACCAACGCGCTCAAGTAAAGCGGATTTATGGCCGCAGTGCCAGCCGTCAATGCCGTTCGTCAGCGCAAAAGGGCTTCGAGCCAGGCGATCAGCGCATCTATATCGGCATCCATCATGCCCTTGTAACCGCGCTCTTCGGCGCTCAGCCCATGAAGCTGGCCGATCATGGCGGTCGCGATCGTCTTGCGTTCGGGATGGCGCAGAATGGCCTCAACGGGATCCATGTAGATGCGGATGGTGAACAGGATCGCGCCCGTTTGCGGCAGGCGCGTCAGCGTCTGGCGCTCGACCCGCATGAAATTGGCCGCGATCGGCCGGATGGGGCGGAACGGGTCTTCGGGCAGGTGTTTTGAAACCGGCATGGCCAGCGCATTGGCGCCCTTGAACGACCAGTTGAAGCGTTCGGCGGGCAGGCCGGGCTTGAGATTGTCGAAGATGCGGGCAACCAGCGCGGCGTTGCGGGTGCCCGCGGAAAAGCCGGGCACGTCGGCATGCACCTCCTCCATCGGCCGGCCGGCCTTCTCGGCCAGAGACCAGGAGGAGGGAAAGGCGATGAAACCCGCCGCGAGATGCCAGCGATCCTCGCGCTTCATCAGGATCGCGAGATCATCCTCGATCAGCATGCCGGCCGTCATCAGCGGCGGAACGGCGGGATCGTCGAGCGCAACGGCGCGGTCGAGAAAACGAAGGCGGTTGCCATCGCGCCGGTAGAGGCCGGCGTGGCGCGTTTCGAGGTGGCCGGCGATCAGCGCCAGCGCCTCGCGGCTGGCCGCAAGGCTGTCATCCTCGGTGCGGAAGATTTCCTCGCGACGGACCGCCAGCAGGCGTTCCTTTTCGGCGAGATAGCGGCCGAGATCGTCGCCGGGCTCCAGCCATTTGTCGGGATCAAGCGCGGAAAGGCCGATCGAGAACGGCTTGTAGGCGCGGCCATAGGGTATCAGCCGCAGGTGCTCAGTCGCCATCCTTCAGGCCTTCAAGGGAGGGCAGGGTGCGGGTGAAATTGACCTCGGTGAGTTCGAAGCTGGCGACGCCTTCCGCGACGAACGGGTCCTGCCGGCAGATTTCCTCGACCGCGGCCATCGTGCCGCGCGCCATGATCACGCCGCCGGTGCGCGGCACCTTGCGGCCCGACGCGACGAAGTCGCCGGTCTCGTAATAGCTGTTCAGCCAGGCGATATGGCCGTCGAAATGCTTTTCCACCTCTTCGATCGGCTGGATATAGGTAAGGGAAATCAGGATCATGGCAAACTCACTCGGCGGCAGCGACTAGGGGCGCGGGGGCGGCGAAACGGGCTTTCAGAAGGGCTTCCTCATATTCGCCGGCCGCCGTTGAATCGAGCACCACGCCGCCGCCGACATTGAAGGTCGCCCGGCCGTCATCGTAGAGGCTCACGGTGCGGATTGCCACATTGAACTGCATGGCCCCGTCCGGCGCGATATGGCCGATCGCCCCGCAATAGGCGCCGCGCTGGCTGCCCTCCAGCCGGTGCAGGATTTTCATCGCGGAAATCTTGGGCGCGCCGGTGATCGAGCCGCAGGGAAACAACGCGCGGAAGATGTCCTCGATCGTGGCGCCCGGCTGAAGTCTGGCGCGCACCTTGCTCACCATCTGATGCAGCGTCGGATAGGTCTCGATTTCGAACAGCTTGGGCACGTGAACCGATCCCGGCTCGGCGATCCGCGAGATGTCGTTTCTGAGCAGGTCGACGATCATGCAGTTTTCGGCCAGCATCTTGTCGTCCTCGCCCATCGCCGCGATAATTTCCGCATCTTCCGCAGCGGTTTGTCCGCGCGGGGCGGTGCCCTTCATCGGATGGGTCTCGATCATGCCGTCGGCGTCGGTGCGGAAGAACAGTTCCGGCGAGCGCGACAGGATGCGCGGGCCGACGAGGTCGACGAACGCGGCATAGCGCACCGGCTGCTGCCGGGCGAGACCGTGAAAGGCCGCAAGCGGATCGCCGCTCCAGCGCGCATGGACCGGAAAGGTCAGATTGCCCTGATAGCAATCGCCGGCCATTAGATGGGCATGCAGCCGCTCGAAACGGGGGCGATAGTCGTCAAAATCCCAGGCGGGCCGGATGTCGGCAAGAAAACCGGCTTCCGGCTGGAGCGCCGGCGGCGCTGTCTGCTCCGGCGTGTCGAAGACGCCGAAGCAGAGATACGGCAGGTCCGGCTTTTGGGGCGCTAGGCCCGCCAGCGCAGGGTCGAGCAGAAAGCCCGCCTCGTAGGACATGTAGCCCGCCATGAAGCGTCCGGAGGCCCTGACCGCCTCCATCCGCTCCAGCGCAGGAATAAAGTCCTCGGCGGTTTCGGCAACGATGATATCTTCGGGCGCGCGAAAGCTGAGCATCTGGCCCGAAAGATCGTCGCAGAAAACGACCTGCTTGCCGCGCGTCATCTCATTCCAGCGCTTCAAGTTCGTCGATAAGCCCCTCGATCATCGAAAGCCCCTTGCCCCAGAAGGCGGGGTCGGAGGCGTCGAGCCCGAACGGCTTCAGCAGTTCGGAATGGTGCTTGGTGCCGCCGGCGGTCAGCATGTCGAAATACTTGTCCTGGAAACCGCTTTCGGCGTTCTGGTAGACTGCGTAGAGCGAGTTCACCAGGCAATCGCCGAAGGCATAGGCATAGACGTAGAACGGCGAATGGATGAAGTGGGGCACATAGCTCCAATAGGTCTCGTAGCCGTCCGCGAGTTTGATCGCGGGACCGAGGCTCTCGCCCTGCACCGACATCCACATTTCGGAAATCTGGTCCTCGGTCAGTTCGCCCTCGCGGCGCGCGGTGTGGACCTTGCGCTCGAACTGGTAGAAGGCGATCTGGCGCACGACCGTGTTGATCATGTCCTCCACCTTCTGCGCCAGCATCGCCTTGCGGGTGGCCTTGTCTTCGGTCTTTGCCAGAAGCGCCCGGAAGGTCAGCATTTCGCCGAAGACCGAGGCGGTTTCGGCAAGTGTGAGCGGCGTAGAGCACATCAGCGCGCCCTGCTTGGCGGCGAGCACCTGATGAACGCCGTGGCCCAGCTCATGGGCAAGCGTCATCACATCGCGCGGCTTGCCGAGATAGTTGACGAGCACGTAAGGATGGGCCGACGGCACGGTCGGGTGCGCGAAGGCGCCGGTGCGCTTGCCGGGGCGGATCGGGGCGTCGATCCAGCGCTCGTCGAAGAAGCGCTGGGCGATGCCGCCCATTTCCGGCGAGAACGCGCCATAGGCCGAAAGCACGGTCTCGCGCGCTTCCTCCCACGGGATCACGCGTTCGGCGGTGTCGGGCAGCGGGGCGTTGCGGTCCCAGTAATTCATCTGGTCCATGCCGAGCCATTTCGCCTTCATCGCGTAATAGCGGTGGGAGAGGCGCGGATAGGCCTCGCGCACCGCTTCCGTCAGCGCATCCACCACCTCGCGCTCGACGCGGTTGGAGAGGTGGCGGCTGTCGGCGATGTCCTCGAAGGCGTGCCAGCGGCTGTTGATCTCGGTATCCTTGGCGACCGTGTTCATGATCAGCGAGAAGGTCGGCAGATTGTCCTTGAAGGTGGCGGCAAGCGCCTCGGCCGCCTTGCGGCGCACCGGTTCCTTGTTGTCGGAAAGCAGGTTGAGCGCCTTTTCGATCGGCATTTCCTCGCCGTCGATGGTGAAGCGCATCCGGTCCATGGTCTGGTCGAACAGGCGGTTGAAGGCCTGGCTGCCGGTGGTCGACTTCTCCATGAAGAGCTGTTCGAGCCGGTCGTCAAGCTGGTGCGGCTTTTCCTTCCTTAGGTCCAGTACCCAGGGCCGGTAGCGGGCAAAGCGCGGATCGTTTGCAAGCGCCTTTTCGATCGCCTCCTCGGAAAGCCGGTTCAGTTCCAGTTCGAAGAACAGCAGATCGGCGTAGATTTCGGTGATCCGCGTCGAGGTGTCGCCGTAGAGCTTGCGCAGCGCCGGGTCGCTGGCATTGGCGTAGTAGGAAAGGCCGGCGAACGAGCCGAGCCGGCCGAGCGTGTCGCCGATCGCCTCATAGGTTTCGGTCGCAGCCCCCAGCCCGTCATCGCCGGATTTTTCGGCGGCTTCGGCCAGATGGCCCTTCCAGCGTTCGGAGAAGGCGCGCGCCTTTCTGGCGGAGTCATCGAAATCGCCGGCAAATTCGGGCGAGGTCGCGCTCGGATAGAGATGCGACAGATCCCATTCCGGCAGGGTGCCAAGTTCCGGGCTTTCCGCCCTGCCGGCGGCGGCATCGGCGGGAAGGGAGGGGAAACGGGGATTGAACATGGGGCTGCCTTTCGTGATCTGTGTGCCGCCTCAACATATGGTTCGCGCCCGCCGCCCGCAACGGCGGAATTTCCCACTCTGCCGCCGCAGTCCGCAATGGGTCAAATGAGGTGGCCGAAAGCCGCCTCGTGCGCCAAACAATTTGATCTGCAACAATGGGTTAACCCTTATGTAAGCTTAATCTGATACCACGATGGTTGGAAATTAACGGAATGTTGCCTATAAAAGGCGACCTGAAATTGTGTCGGAAAATCGCCTCGTTTGCGCCGCATTGCGCCTTCAGAAAAGAGGTTCTAATCTCTTGTGTCGGCATTTGCCTTGCGCTCGGGGGAGCCTTCGGGACGTTCAGAGAATCCAGGGAGAGTCCGGTTTGACTATCCGTCCATATCGCGCGTTCTTGCGTCGGACATTTGCTGTACTGGCCGTACTGGCGGCGACGCTGTGCTTTTTCGGCGGCGTCGAGGCGCGCGCTGAGACCCGGACACTCAAGATCTATTTCATTCATACCGGCGAAAAGGCCGAGATCACCTTCAAGCGCAATGGCCGCTATGACAAGAAGGGGCTCGAGCAGCTCAACTGGTTCCTGCGCGACTGGCGCCGCAAGGAGCCGACCACAATGAACCCGAAGCTGTTCGATCTGGTCTGGGAGGTCTATCAGCAGGTTGGCGCGACCGATTATATCAATGTCGTGTCGGCCTATCGCTCGCCCGAGACCAACGCCATGCTTCGCAAGACGTCCTCCGGCGTTGCCAAGAAATCGCAGCACATGCTTGGCAACGCGATGGACTTCTTCATTCCGGGCGTGCCGCTCGCCAAGCTGCGCGCAACCGCCATGAAAATGCAGCGGGGCGGGGTCGGCTACTATCCGAAATCCGGTTCGCCCTTCGTGCATCTTGATGTGGCGAGCGTGCGTGCCTGGCCGCGCATGAGCCGCAGCCAGCTCGTATCGCTGTTCCCGGAAGGTCACACTCTGCACCTGCCCGCAGACGGCAAGCCACTGCCGGGCTATAACGAGGCATTGGCCGAGTATAAGGCCAAGGGCGCGGTCGGATCGTCGCAGCCCGTCCAGGTCGCAAGCGCGGATGATGGCGACGAGGATGAACGTCCGAACCTTCTCTCCATGCTGTTCGGCAAGCGCGACAAGGGCGATGCCGAACCGCCGACGCCGAGCAGGCCCTCGCGCCAGCAGGCCCAGCCGCAGCGTCAGGCCGAACCCGCCCAGCGTCCCGTCGATATCCTGACGGCGGCTGTCACCTTCGACAATCTCGATATTCCGCTGCCGCTCAGCAGGCCCAGCGCCGGCGAGGCCGATCTCGGAACGCCGCTCGCGACCGCGCTGGTTGATCCGACGCCGACAGCGGCCGAAACGGCTGCCGACCCGGCCCTGGCTCTGGCCGCTGCCAATGTGCCGTTGCCGCAGACGCGTCCGTCCGCCTTGGGGCCGGAAGAGGGCGTGTCCGTCGCCGATATTCTTGTGTCAGAGGCCGCCGATCCGGTCACGGCCGCGCCCGCGGCGGAGGTTGCCGCCCTGCAAACGGATGATGCCGGTTTCGACGGCGATCGCTTCGGCCTGTTCGATGGCGAGGTGCCGGTGCCCAGCCCCCGTCTCGCCTATGCCGAAACCGGCGGCGCGGCGATGGGCGTCGACGCGGCGCCGACGCCAAGGCCCACGCTCGCCGTGGCCGCGCCGGCGACCGAAGCCCCGATCGACGATGCCCGCACCGAGCTTGCCCGCAAGCTTGCCGCGATGGGGGAGACGACCGAACTCGCCTATAATGAGGATGCGGACTTCCGCACACTGTTCAAGCCGACGGCCGCGCGCATCAATGCCGCAGCTCCCGCTTCCCCGCAAAAGGGCGGGCGTCCGGGCGATGTAACATCGCTGACATCATCGGATGGCAATATAACGCCTAAACTGGGAAATAATAATCAGGTTTCGACTGAGCCGACCCAAGTTTTAGTTGGCTCTAAGAATAAGACGCAAGATACCCAGACCGTCGTCCAGTATTTTGACTCCGCAAGGTTCTGATTCAATTGTTTTAAGAAATGGACTACTTGCCGGCCTACTAACTTTGACGTAATGTGCCGCGATGAGCAGATTTGACCCCTTTGTCGCAATTGCGGACCCCAACCGG
Organism: Martelella sp. AMO21009; assembly: GCF_053484295.1. NCBI lineage: Bacteria > Pseudomonadati > Pseudomonadota > Alphaproteobacteria > Hyphomicrobiales > Aurantimonadaceae > Martelella > Martelella sp. AMO21009. The sequence goes on along the minus strand of NZ_JBAKFR010000006.1, from coordinate 99,383 downwards.
CGCCATCTTTTGATGGCGCTTCGTCGTGAACCCAAGACGGTGACCGAACTGTCGGAGGGGCTTCCCATCAGCAGGCCCGCGGTGTCGCAGCATCTGAAGGCGTTGCTCGACAGTGATCTGGTGCGGGTCACGCCCGTGGGCACGAAGCGGTTCTATGCCATCAACCCCGAAGGGTTCGCCAGCCTCAACGCCTGGATACGCCAGTTCTGAGCGATTCGGGCTGCGTAAATCAGTCGGGCGCCCGTCCGGTCGAGGACCGGACCACGAGTTCCGGCCGCCACAATTCGCCGAAATCATCCGTCTCCGTGCCGTTTATCCGGTTGATCAGGCGCTCGGCGACCCGCTTGCCGGCGGTGCGCAGCGATGAGCGCGTGGTTGTCAGCGGCACCCTGAAGAGTTCGGGGCGCAGTAGCGGCAGGACGTCGTCATAGGATATCAGCGAGATGTCTTCGCCGAGCGTCATGCCGGCCGCCTCGATCGCGCGTACGATGCCGAGCGCCTGGATCATGCTGGAGCAGACGATTGCGCTCGGCGTTTCTGCTAGCGCGAGAAACTGTTCGGCCGCCCGCTGCCCGTCGGCCTCCGTCATCTGCGTCGAAACATGAAAGCGGGGTTCCAGCGCGAGCCCGGCCTCGCGGCAGGCCTTGGCGACGCCATCGCGCCGCCTGATGGCAAAGCCGAAATTCTCGTCGCCATTGATAAGCGCGATGCGGCGGTGGCCGAGCTGCAGCAGCAGCCGGGTGGCGTCGTAAAACGCGGCCTCGTTGTCGACGTCGAGCGAGGGATAGGCATGCGGCGCATCGAAGAACCGGCCATGAACGATGAAGGGCAGGCCGAAGGACTCCATCAGGTCGATGCGCTGGTCGTTTTCGCGGATATAAGCGAGGCACAACCCGTCGACATAACCGCTGGTGGCGAGGCTTCTGAGGGCGTTCACCTCATCGGCGGGGTCGGATGGCATGACGACGAGGTGAAAGTCCTCCCTCTGCGCCTGCTCGCCCAGCCCGTTGAGAAACTCGCCGAAATGCAGGTCGGAAATCACCTGGTCGCCGATCGGCATCAACAGGCCGATGGACCCCGCCTTGCCGGTCGCCAGCCGCTGGGCGGTCCGGTTCGGGCGGTAGCCGGTTTCGCGCGCGGCCTTCAGCACGCGCTCGCGCGTCACGGCGTTGACTTCCGGATAGCCGTTCAGGGCGCGGCTGACAGTGGTCGGGGAAAGGCCGAGCCGGGCCGATAATTGCTTCAGGTTCACATCCATCCTCCCTCGTGCCCGGGACCTTTTCGCCATGCGCCCTGCCGGCTTTGCGTTCACACAAGCGGGCGGCAGGGTTTGAGGACTTTTCAATCCTCTCTTCGAGGCGGGCCGAGCCGACGTGCCGGGCTTCATTGCAAATGCTTGATGCGGTTGCAACTTCCGGCTTCGCGTTTCTCCTTCGCTCTCCTCAAAGCGCTTTGGGGAAACTTGCAATTTATCAAAGCGATTGATGGGACTGTTTTCAAGCTGTCGTCAAGAAATTTATTCAAACTGGGACAAATCGTCCAAATTTTGGCCTGTTTTTGACGCGGGGGGTTGACTCCTGACCCTTGCGCGAGAAATGTTTGAAGGTGTCAAAGCGCTTTGGATAAAGCGTCGAATGACAACCAAGGCCCGCGACAGGGCCCTATGTGATGGGAGGTAAATCACATGAACAGAGCTCTTCTGACCGGCGTTGCCACGCTGGCGCTTTTTGCCGGCGCGGCCAGCGCCGCCGATCTTAAATTCCCCGTTGGCGAGGATTCCCGCTTCAACTGGGATAGCTACAACCAGTTTGCCGAGGCCCATGGCGACATTTCGGGCCAGACGCTGACCATCTTCGGCCCCTGGCTCGGCCCGGACAAGGATCTGGTCGAAAGCGTGATCGCCTATTTCGAAGAGGCGACCGGCGCCAATGTCGAATATTCCGGCTCCGACTCCTTCGAGCAGCAGATCGTGATCGACACCCAGGCCGGCAGCCCGCCGAACATCGCGGTATTCCCGCAGCCGGGTCTTGCTGCTGACCTCGCCGCCAAGGGGCTGCTAACCAAGCTTCCGGCCGAAGTCGGCGAATTTCTCTCCGAGAACTACGCTGCGGGCCAGTCCTGGGTCGACCTGTCGAGCTATGCCGGCAAGGACGGCGAGAAGGCGCTCTATGTCTTCCCCTACAAAGCCGACTTGAAGTCGCTGGTCTGGTATGTGCCGGACAATTTCGACGATGCCGGCTATGAAATTCCTGAAACCATGGAAGAGCTGAAGGCGCTGACCGAGCAGATCGTCGCCGATGGCGGCACGCCCTGGTGCATCGGTCTCGGTTCGGGCGGCGCAACCGGCTGGCCGGCAACCGACTGGGTCGAGGACATGGTTCTGCGCACGCAGCCGCCGGAAGTCTACGACCAGTGGGTCACCAACGAAATTCCGTTCAATGATCCGCGCATCGTCAATGCGATCGACGAGTTCGGCTGGTTCGCAAAGAACGACAAGTTCGTCGATGGCGGCGCTGCCGCCGTGGCGTCCACCGACTTCCGCGACAGCCCCAAGGGTCTGTTCTCGTCGCCGCCGAAGTGCTACATGCACAAGATGGCCTCGTTCATCCCGTCCTTCTTCCCGGAAGGCACCGAACTGGGCCTCGATGCGGACTTCTTCTACTTCCCGGCCTATGAAGGCGAAGACCTCGGCAAGCCGGTTCTCGGCGCCGGCACGCTGTTCGGCATCACCAAGGACAGCCCCGCCGCCCAGGCCTTCATCGAATTCCTGGAAACCCCGATCGCGCACGAAGTATGGATGGCCCAGTCCGGCTTCCTGACGCCGTTCACGGGCGTCAACCCGGAAGCCTATGCCAATGACGCGTTGCGCGGCCAGGGCGAGATCCTGACCAACGCCACGACGTTCCGCTTCGACGGTTCCGACCTGATGCCGGGCAAGATCGGCGCGGGCGCGTTCTGGACCGGCATGGTTGATTTCGTCGGCGGTCAGTCTGCCGAACAGGCGGCCACCAGCATCCAGAACACCTGGGAATCGATCAAGTAACGGTCGAAAGATCCATCAGGATTTGCAAAGATTGACCGGGCCGCTCGCGGCCCGGTCGCCCTGTCTGGGGCATGCCTGGTTGCCAGATCGCGGCCGGTGCGGCAGACTTCTGAAAGCGCGCTTCGCCAAGGGGGATTCCGGTCTTTGGAACGCGCGGCGAAACAAAGGGGCCGGCCGTGAGCCGCGGCGGCCCGAAATAAGCTGAACGGCGCGGCGACCTGCCGACAGGCGCCGTTACGGGGAGTGAAAGGCGTGGAACAAATCATCAAAGCCTTGCTGGCCGTCGTCATAGGCGTGGCCGCCGCCGTGATCTATTTCTACGGCACCAACAAGCTGCTCGACCTCATCTTTCCGTCCCAGACGAAGGATCCGGCGAAGGGCGTGCGCAACCTGCGCATCTCGGGCATGATCCGGCCCTGGCTGTTCCTGCTGCCGGCGCTTTTGTCGCTCGGCATCTACCTGGTCTACCCGGTGGTGGCCTCGGTCTGGTACTCGCTGCACGGCCCCTCGGGCGACACCTATGTAGGGGCGGCGAACTATATCTGGATGTTCAACGATTCCGAATTCAGGGAATCGATGTTCAATAACATGCTCTGGCTGATCTTCGTGCCGGCGCTTTCGACCTTTTTCGGTCTCATCATTGCCTGGCTGACCGACCGCATCTGGTGGGGTTCGTTTGCCAAGATGATGATTTTCATGCCGATGGCGATCTCGTTTGTCGGCGCATCGGTCATCTGGAAATTCGTCTATGACTATCGCGGCGACGGCGCGGATCAGATCGGCATCCTGAACGCGATCGTCGTGGCCATGGGCGGCGAGCCGCATGTCTGGATCGCCATGCCGTTCTGGAACAATTTCTTCCTGATGATCATCCTGCTCTGGATCCAGACCGGGTTCGCCATGGTGCTCTTGTCCGCGGCGCTGCGCGGCATTCCGGAGGAAACCATCGAGGCGGCCGTGATCGACGGCGCCAACGGGCTGCAGATCTTCTTCAAGATCATGGTGCCGCAGATCTACAGCACCATCGCCGTGGTCTGGACCACGATCACCATCATCGTTCTGAAGATCTTCGACATCGTTCTCGCGATGACCAACGGGCAGTGGAATACCCAGGTGCTTGCCAATCTCATGTTCGACTGGATGTTCAGGGGCGGGGGCGATTTCGGCCGCGGGGCCACGATCGCCATCGTCATCATGGTTCTGGTTATCCCGATCATGGTCTGGAATATCCGCAATTCGCGCAAAGAGATGGAGGGCCGGTAAATGCACTCGCACAAGAAATCGCCGCTGGTCTTGTTCTCCCACATCACCGTGCTGCTACTGGTGGTTCTGTGGACCATTCCGACCTTCGGCCTGCTGGTGACATCGCTGCGTGACAAGGACCAGATCGTCGCCTCCGGCTGGTGGACGTCGCTCTCGACCTCCACCCAGAACCTGATCTACCGCGCGCCAGGCGCGGAGGGGCAGACTGAAGAAGACGGCCTTTATGTGATCACCGGCAATGCGCTGGACGGCGCGGGCGGCAAGGTCTCCCGCTTCGGCACGTCCTCGCTCCGGCCGCAGGAGTTCGAGGTCGGTCAGACCGTCGAGATGGGCGATGGCCAGGAGCTTACGGTGGAGGCCGACGGCGAATACCGCATGACCTCGGAAGAGCCCTTCGGCCGGCGCGGCGAGCGCATCTTCGTCACGGCCGAGATACCGCCGCGCTTCACGCTCGAGAACTATCGCAACGTCTTGACCTCCGAAGGCATCGGGCGGTCCTTCCTGAACTCCCTGACGGTCGCGATCCCGTCGACCATCATCCCGGTGCTGGTGGCCGCCTATGCGGCCTATGCGCTGTCGTGGATGAAATTCCCGTTCCGCAACCTGCTGCTTGCCGTCATCGTCGGCCTGCTGGTGGTGCCGCTGCAGATGTCGCTGATCCCGCTTCTGAAGATGTATAACTGGATCGGCGACATATTCGGCGTGCCGTCCAAGACCTATGTCGGGATATGGCTGGCGCATATGGGCTTCGGTCTGCCGCTCGCGATCTATCTGTTGCGCAACTATATCGCTGGCCTGCCGCGCGAGATCATGGAATCCGCCCGCGTCGACGGCGCGAACGACTTCATGATCTTCCGCAAGATCATCCTGCCGCTGTCCTACCCGGCGCTCGCATCCTTCGCGATCTTCCAGTTCCTGTGGACCTGGAACGACCTGCTGGTGGCAACCGTGTTCCTCGGCAATAGCGAGCAGACCATCGTGCTGACGGCAAGGCTGCGCGAACTGCTGGGCTCGCGGGGCGGCAACTGGGAAATCCTGACGGCCTCCGCCTTCATCTCCATCATCGTGCCGCTGATCGTGTTCTTCGCGCTTCAGCGTTATCTGGTGCGCGGCCTGCTGGCGGGCTCGGTCAAGGGCGGCTGACGCCGCCTTGAGCCCTGCTTGCGACACTGACAAGAAAAGACAAGAAAATGAACGATACCAACAACAAGGCGATCGACAAGAACTGGTGGCGCGGCGCCGTTATCTACCAGGTTTATCCGCGCTCGTTTCAGGACAGCAACGGCGATGGCGTCGGCGATATCCGCGGCATTGCCGAGCGGCTGGATTATATCGCCGGCCTCGGGGCCGACGCGGTCTGGATCTCGCCGTTCTTCACCTCGCCGATGAAGGATTTCGGCTATGACGTGTCGAACTACAAGGACATCGATCCGATGTTCGGCACGCTCGCCGATTTCGACGCGATGATCGAGAGGGCCCATTCGCTCGGCCTCAAGATCATGATCGACCTGGTGCTGTCGCATACCTCCGACCAGCATCCCTGGTTCATGGAAAGCCGCGCGAGCCGCGATAATCCGCGCGCCGACTGGTATGTCTGGGCCGATGCAAAGCCCGATGGCTCGCCGCCCAACAACTGGCTGTCGATCTTCGGCGGTTCGGCCTGGCAGTGGGACAGTCGCCGCCTGCAATATTACATGCACAATTTCCTGGTCTCGCAGCCGGACCTCAACTTCCACAATGCCGAGGTTCAGGACGCGCTGCTCGACGTCGCGCGCTTCTGGCTCGATCGCGGCGTTGACGGCTTCCGCCTCGACACGATCAATTTCTACTTCCATGACCAGCAACTGCGCGACAATCCGGCGCTCGCGCCCGAGCGTCGTAACGATCTGACCGCACCGGCGGTCAATCCCTACAACTACCAGGAACATCTCTACGACAAGAGCCGTCCGGAAAATCTCGAATTCCTGAAGCGGCTGCGCGCGGTGATGGAGGAATATCCGGCCGTTGCCGCCGTGGGCGAGGTCGGTGACAGCCAGCGCGGTCTCGAGATTGTCGGCGAATACACCTCCGGCGGCGACAAGATGCACATGTGCTACGCCTTCGAATTCCTGGCTCCGCAGCCGGTGACGCCGAAGCATGTGGTCAACTCGATCAATGCCTTCGATGCCGCCGCGCCCGAGGGCTGGGCTTGCTGGGCGTTCTCGAACCACGACGTGGTCCGCCATCTCAGCCGCTGGGGTGCGGGTATCGAGGACAAGGCGGCCTATGCCAAAATGCTGGCCTCGCTGCTGATGACGCTCAAGGGCTCGATCTGTCTTTATGAGGGCGAGGAACTGGGCCTGACCGAGGCCGATATCGCCTTCGAGGACCTTCAGGATCCCTACGGCATCGAGTTCTGGCCGGAATTCAAGGGTCGCGATGGCTGCCGCACGCCGATGGTCTGGCAGGCGGGCGCGGTCAATGCCGGTTTCTCCACGGCGGAGAAGACCTGGCTGCCGGTCTCGCCCGATCATGTGATGAAGGCAGTCGACGTTCAGCAGGACGAGGACGGATCGGTGCTCGAGCATTACCGCCATTTCCTCGCGCTGCGCAAAAGCCTCCCGGCATTGGCCAGAGGCGGGATCGCGTTTCACAGGGCCGATGACGACGCCCTGTTGATCTTCACGCGCGATCTGGATGGCGAAAGCTTTCTTTGCGCGTTCAACATCTCGGCAGCGCCGGTGACGGCGCGCCTGCCGGATGGCGCATGGAGCGCGCTTGAAGGAACCGGCTTCTCGTGCGAGACCGAGGGCAATACGATAAAACTTCCTGCCTGGGGCGCATATTTCGCCCGTAAGGGCGCATAGGGAAAGGGGCGGTAATGACTGGTGTAACACTCAAGGATGTGAAGAAATCCTACGGCAATGTCCAGGTTCTTCACAAGATCGACCTGGAAATCGAGCCGGGTGAGTTTGTCGTCTTTGTCGGGCCGTCCGGATGCGGCAAGTCGACCCTGCTCAGGATGATTGCGGGGCTGGAGGAGATTTCCGGCGGCACGATCTCGATCGAAGATCAGGTGGTCAACGACATTCCGCCCTCCAAGCGCGGCATCGCCATGGTGTTCCAGACCTATGCGCTCTATCCGCACATGTCGGTTTACGACAACATGGCCTTCGGCATGCGGATTGCCAAGGAAAGCAAGGAAGAGATCGACCGCCGCGTGCGGGCTGCCGCCGACATGCTGCAGATCACGCCCTATCTCGATCGCCTCCCGAAGGCGCTTTCGGGCGGCCAGCGTCAGCGCGTGGCGATCGGCCGCGCCATCTGCCGCGATCCCAAGGTCTTCCTGTTTGACGAGCCATTGTCAAACCTCGATGCCGCTTTGCGCGTCGCGACCCGCATCGAGATCGCCAAGCTCAACGAGAAGATGCCCGACACCACGATGATCTACGTGACCCACGACCAGGTCGAGGCGATGACGCTGGCCGATCGGATCGTGGTGCTCTCGGGCGGCTATATCGAACAGGTCGGCGCGCCGCTGGAACTCTATGAGCGCCCCGCGAACCTGTTCGTGGCCCAGTTCATCGGCTCGCCCGCCATGAACATCATGCCGGTAAAAATCACCCGCGCGGGCGAGACCACGGAAGTCGAGCTCAAGGACGGCAAGCGTTTCGAAGTGCCGATCAAGACGCCGGAGGGCGATCGCGGCAAGAAGGCAAGCTTCGGCGTGCGGCCTGAGGATGTGCGCGAGGCGGCCGAGGGCGAGGACTTCCTGTTCGAAGGCAAGATCTCGATCATCGAGGCGCTCGGCGAGGTGACGCTGATCTATATCGAGGGCGATCTCATCGACGAGGACCCGATCATCGTCAAGCTTCCCGGCATCCACAAGGGCAAGGCCGGGGACGTGATGCGGTTCGTCGCCGATCCGGCAAGGCTGCACCTGTTCGACGAAAGCGGCCACAGCTACCTGTACCGCTGATCGCGGCCGTCGCGCCGGCATAAAAAAAGCCCGCCTGGCATTCGCCGGCGGGCTTTTCTATGTTCTCCGCTGCGGGAGGGGGGACACAGCGAAGAATGAATGGCGGACAGGGGGACGTCCGCCATTCGGGAGATCAGAACTTGTAACCGACGCGGGCCATAACCCGGTTGGACGTATAGTCCTTGGCTTCGAAGCCCGTCAGAGCGCCGTCGAAGTCCTTCTTGCCGAAGTCGGTGTAGCGGTATTCGAGACCGGCGAAGATGTTGTTGCTCAGCGCGTAGTCGAGACCGGCGCCAACAGTCCAGCCGTTGAAGGCCTGGCTCTGGTCGAGACCATTGCCTTCGATGTAACCGTTGGCGATCGCCCAGCCGCCCGTTGCGTAGATCAGGGCCTTGTCGAACGCGTAACCGAGACGGGCGCGAACGGAGCCTTCCCAGTCGGAACCGGCCTTCACGCTGAAGGGCAGGCCGACATTATAGTCCTGCTCGTTCCAGTTATAGTCGAGTTCGCCTTCAACACCGAGGACAACATTGTTGTCGAACTGGTAGTTGTAACCGGCGAAACCACCGAGCTTGCCGCCGTCGAAATCGTCGCTGCCGATCTGTGCGCCGTTGTAGTTCATGTTTGCTGTCGCCCAGTCATAGCCGCCGGTGCCACCGAGGTAGAAGCCGGTCCAGCTGAAGCTCTGGGGGATGACCTGCGGAGCGACATAAGGCTCGGCTGCGGGCGTCATGACCACGTCAGCGGCTTCTGCGGCGGCGCCCATTGCAAACAGGGCGGCGGAAGCGAGAAGAATCTTTTTCATTACTTGTACTCCTTCGATGTGTTTCACCTGGCGTCTAGATAGGTGATTTAATCAATCGATCAAATTAACTTTGCACATCCCGCGCACTTCGTTGGGAGCTGTTGCTGGAATGTGACAGTGTCCCCTGCTCGATTGACCCTTGCCTCGAAAACGAAATAGGCCCGGGATTTGTTTCCCGAGCCGACGATTATTGGTGCGATATGTTCTTTTCGTGGCAGCAAGGCGCACGAATTGGGGCAGCCATTCACGTAATGAGAATGGCCGTAACGATCACTGGAAAAACACGCTGGCCCCGTGATCGGCAGTGCCGACATGATGGCGGAAGGGGGCGAACAGTTCGCGTCCCATGCCGTAGTCATTGCCGGTGAGATCGGCCTCGGCGAGCGGCCGGGCATCGAACTCTTCCGCCGGCACCAGAACCTCCAGCGTCCCCGCCTCGGCATCGAGCCGCATCGGGTCGCCGGTGCGGATCTTCGCGATCGGGCCGCCGTCCTTCGCTTCGGGCGTCACGTGGATTGCGGCCGGCACCTTGCCGGATGCGCCGGACATGCGCCCGTCGGTAACGAGCGCGACCTTGTAGCCGCGGTCCTGCAGCACGCCGAGCGGCGGCGTCAGGCGGTGGAGTTCCGGCATGCCGTTCGATTTCGGGCCCTGGAAACGGACCACGGCGATGAAGTCGCGGTTGAGCTCGCCGGCCTTGAAGGCCGTCTGCAGTTCCTGCTGGTCGTGGAACACGATCGCCGGCGCCTCGATCACCCGGCGCTCCGGCTTGACAGCGGAAATCTTGATCACCGCCTTGCCGACATTGCCGGCCAGCATCTTCAGCCCGCCATTGGGCTGGAACGGCTTGTCATGGGTGGTGAGCACCTTCGGATCAGCGCTCGGCCCGTCGCCGATCGGCTCGCGGCGCACCGTGCCGTCCTCGTTGAGCTTGATGTCGATCGCATAGGCTTCCATGCCCTCGCCGAAGACGGTGCGGACATCGTCGTGCAGGAAGCCGGCCTTGAGAAGCTGGCGGATCAGGTAGCCCATGCCGCCGGCGGCGTGGAAGTGGTTCACGTCGGCAAGTCCGTTCGGGTAGACGCGGGCAAGCAGCGGCACGATGTCGGAGAGCTCGGAAATATCCTGCCACGTAAGCTGGATGCCGGCGGCCCGCGCCATCGCGACCAAGTGCATGGTGTGATTGGTGGACCCGCCGGTGGCGTGCAGCCCGACCACGCCGTTGACGATCGAGCGCTCGTCGATCATCTGGCCGACGGGCGTGAACTCGTTGCCGTCGACGGTGATCGCGAAGGCGCGCTTCACCGCCTCCCTGGTCAGCGCATCGCGCAGCGGGGTATTGGGGTTGATGAACGAGGCGCCGGGCATGTGCAGGCCCATCATTTCCATCAGCATCTGGTTGGAGTTGGCGGTGCCGTAGAAGGTGCAGGTGCCGGGGCCGTGATAGGATTTCGATTCCGATTCCAGCAGTTCCTTGCGCCCGACCTTGCCCTCCGCATAAAGCTGGCGGATATGCGATTTCTCGTCATTGCCCTGGCCGGTGGTCATTGGCCCTGCGGGAATGAAGATCGTCGGCAGGTGGCCGAAGGTGAAGGCGGCAATCGTCAGGCCGGGCACGATCTTGTCGCAGACGCCGAGATAGACGGCGGCGTCGAACATGTTGTGCGACAGACCGACGGCGGCGGCCATCGCGATCAGGTCGCGTGAAAACAGCGACAGCTCCATGCCGGGCTGGCCCTGGGTGACGCCGTCGCACATCGCCGGCACGCCGCCCGCCACCTGCGCCACGCCACCGGCCTCGCGGGCCGCTTCCCGGATCAACGCCGGAAAGGTTTCGAACGGCTGATGGGCCGAGAGCATGTCGTTATAGGAGGTGATGATGCCGAGATTGGGGACGGTGTCGCCCGAAAGCGCATCCTTCTCGGCGGGGGAACAGACCGCAAAGCCGTGGGCAAGATTGCCGCAGGACAGAACGGAGCGATGGACGCCCTTCGTGATCGCCTGGGAGACGCGATCAAGATAGGCTTCGCGAGTCGGTTTGGACCGCTCGACAATGCGAGCGGTGATGTCTGCAATACGGGGATCGGCGGTCATGGGCTTTTCCTGTGCTTTACGGAAGGCGCCCGGCAGGAGGTGTCAGGGCGCCCAGTATATTTCCACGGGTGAAGAGGCGCGGGTGAGAACGGCGCGGATGGGCATTTCCGCCTCGTCATCGCCGGCCAGCGCCTTGTTCAGAACATCCTTCTTGGCCTCGCCTTCGATATGCAGCACCAGAAGGCCCGCATTTTCGAGGCTGGAGAAGGTGAAGGTCAGCCGGGCTTCGCCCGCGCCTTCGGCATGAATGGCCATCACGCCGGCGGGCGTGGCCTTGTCGAGTGCCTTTTCAAGCGTGTCGCCTCCGGGGAAGAACGAGGCCGTGTGGCCATCGGTTCCCATGCCGAGCACCACGACATCGAAGGGCAGGCTCGCGGCCGACACCTTGTTGGTCACGATATCGGCCGCCTCCTCGGCGGTTTCCACCTTCTGGTAAAGCGGAATGAAGCGGGCGCTGGCGGCCGGGCCCATCAGCAGGTTTTCCTTCACCAGACGGTGGTTCGAGCGCGGATTGTCCTCCGGCACGAAGCGCTCGTCGACCAGGGTGATGGTCACTTTTTCCCAGTCGATCGGCGCCGATGACAGGGCCCGGAAAAACGCCTTCGGCGTCGACCCGCCGGAAACGGCGAGCGAGGCCATGCCCTTGTCGGCGATCGCGGCGGCGAGCTTGCTGGCGACGGCCGCGGAAAGGGCCGCGGCCAGATGCTCGCCGTTTTCGAATGTGTGCATCGTCTCGGTCATGTCGAGGGCCCTCACAGCGGCTCGTGCCAGGTGCGGCCATCGCGCTCGATCAGCGCGATCGCCTTGGACGGACCCCAGGTGCCGGCGGTGTAGCCGTGAACCGGCTGGTTGGTCTCCTCCCACGCCTTCAGGATCGGGTCGCACCAGCGCCATGCCTCCTCGACCTCGTCGCGACGCATGAACAGCGTCTGGTTGGCGCGCACCACGTCGAGCAGCAGGCGCTCGTAAGCGTCCGGGTTGCGCACGTCGAAGGCCTGGGCGAAACTCATGTCGAGCGCGACCTGGCGCAGGCGCATGCCGCCGGGGCCGGGATCCTTGATCATCAGCCACTGCTTCACGCCCTCGTCCGGCTGCAGGCGCAGTACGAGCTGGTTGGCCGCGATCCGCCCGGCGCCGGGGCCGAAGATCGAATGCGGAATTTCCTTGAAGGTGATGACGACTTCAGACAGCCGGCTGGCGAGACGCTTGCCGGTGCGGATGTAGAAGGGCACGCCCGCCCAGCGCCAGTTTTCGATCTCGGCCTTGATGGCGACGAAGGTCTCGGTGTCGGATTCGCCGCCGAGCTCCTCAAGATAGCCCTTGACCGCGCCGCCCCTCGAAGCGCCGGCGCGATACTGACCGCGAACTGTGACTTCGTTGGCGTTATCCTCGGTGATCGGCTTCAGCGAGCGCAGAACCTTGAGCTTCTCGTCGCGGACCGCCTCGGCCTCCATCGAAGAGGGCGTTTCCATCGCCACCATGCAGAGCACGTTGAGAATGTGATTCTGCACCATGTCGCGCAGCGCGCCCGATTTGTCGTAATAGCCGGCGCGGCCTTCGAGCCCGACCTCCTCGCCGACCGTGATCTGTATATGGTCGATATGGCTGGCATTCCACAACGGCGCGTAGAGCATGTTGGCGAAGCGCAGCGCCATCAGGTTCTGCACGGTTTCCTTGCCGAGATAGTGGTCGATGCGGAAGACCTGTTCCTCGTGGAAGGTCTTGGCGATCATGTTGTTGAGTTCCAGCGCGGAGGCGAGGTCGCGGCCGAGCGGCTTTTCAACGACGATACGGGTCTGCTTGGTGATCAGCTTGTGGTCGCGAATGCCGTCGCAGATCGGGCCGAAGATCGAGGGGGCGACGGCCATGTAGAAGGCGCGCACCCGGTCCTTGCCGGGCTCCAGCATTTTTTTCAGCGCGTCCCAGCCCTTGTTGCTGGTCGCGTCGACCGGCACATATTCGATCCGGGAGAGGAATTTCGCCACCTCGTCCTTGTCGTATTCGCCGTCCTTCAGATGTTCCTTCAGCGCCTTGTCGGCATGCTCGCGGAACTGCTCCGATGTCAGCTCGGAACGCGATGCGCCAATGATGCGGGTCGGGTCAGTGAACTGTCCCGCGATCTGGCGGTGGTAGAGCGCGGGGAGAAGCTTGCGCTCGGTCAGGTCTCCGGTTGCGCCGAAGACAACATAGTCGAAGGGGTCGACGGGGATCATTTGACTGCTCATGGTCAGTCCTCTCAATCGTCAGCTGGTTGGCGGTGTTTTATCAAATCGATTTAAAAATGCCAGTCCGATTTCAAAAAAATCGGACTGGGGCGAGAAAATGCAATCGGTCTTTCATTGGTCGGTCTCGGTCGTGAAGCGCTTGCGGGCCGGGGAGGATCCGCAGGCGCGAAAGGAAATCAACTAGATCAGGTCGCGAAGCGCGAACCATGTAAGCGCCAGAAACAGCAAGGGCTTGCGCAGCCGCTCGCCGCCGGGGAAGGCTGGGATTTCGAGGTCGCGGTAAAGCCCGAGATCCTGCGAGCGCCCGGCGATCTCGTCGGCATAGAGCTTGCCGCAATAATTCGACAGCATGACGCCATGGCCTGAAAACCCGCCGATCGAGGTGACGCCCGGCATGATGTCGTGCACCAGCGGCCGGCGCGGGAGCGTGATGCCCACCGATCCGCCCCAGGCATGGGTGATGTCGACATCGGCCAGTTGCGGGTAGACCTGGACGATCTGGCGGTGGAGATGCTTGGAGACGTTCTTCGGATCATCGGCGGAATAGACCTCGCGCCCGCCGAACAGCAGTTCTCCGGTCGGTGCCTTGCGAAAGTAGCGCACCACGAACCGGCTGTCATCGACCGATTCTCCGCCGGGCAGGATCTTCAGCGCCTTCGGTAGACGGGTCGTCGCGGCGATGAAGGAGCGGATCGGCATGATCTTCGCCGCCGTCTTGGGCTCCAGATGCTCCTGGATATAGCCGTTGCAGGCGATCAGAGCGCGGTCGGCGGTAATCGTGCCGCGCTCGGTCTCCACCGCGATCCTGCCATCGGCGCGGTCGATATTGAGGGCTTTGGTCATTTCGAACAGGCGCGCGCCGGCCGCCGCCGCCGCTTTGGCGGTGCCCACCAGCAGCTTCAGCGGATGGATATGGCCGGTGCCGATATCGCGCAACCCGCAGTAATAATGGTTGGAGCCGAGCCGTTCCGCCGTCTCCTGTTTGCTCATGAACGACAGATGCGGATAATCGTAGCGCTCCGCCAGCGCGTCTGCGTGATGGCGATAGGTATATTCCATGTTGCGCTTGTGGGCGACGGAGAGCTGGCCGGGCGTGAAATCGATATCGATCTTCTGGGCGCGGGCGAAATCCAGAAGATGGGACTTGGCATCCTCGGCCATGCGGAAAAAGGCGAGCGAGCGCGCCTTGCCGAGCTTGTGCTCCATTTCTTCCGGCCACCAATGCTGGCCGGTGCCGAGCTGGCCGCCATTGCGCCCCGATGCGCCATCGCCGAACCGGGCAGCGTCGACCAGCGCCACGTCAACGCCGTCGGCGGCCAGTTGATAGGCGGCCTGAAGGCCGGTGAAGCCGCCGCCGACGATAATGACGTCCGCTCTTGTCGAGCCGTCAAGCTGCGGATAGGTCGGCCGCTCGGCAAGCGTTGCCTGATACCAGGAAAGGCCCGGCGCAATCGGGCTTTGCCATGTCATTCGCGAAGGTCTCCGTCATCCAGGGTCGATTGCTGTTACACGTGAAGGAGCAGGAATTCCCGCTCCCACGGGCTGATCACCTCCATGAAGGTTTCGAATTCGCCGCGCTTTATACCCGCGTAGAGGTCGATGAACTCGTGCGACAGCACCGGAATGAGCGCCGTTTCGGCCTCCATCAGCGCCAGCGCCTCCAAGAGGCCGCGCGGCAGGTCGACAATGCCCTCATTGGCGGTGTCGGCGGTCGGCGCGGAAGGATCGGCAAGGTTCTCGATGCCGAGATAGCCGCAGGCGAGCGAGGCGGCGAGGGCAAGATAGGGGTTGGCGTCGGAGCTCGGCAGCCGGTTTTCCACGCGGCGCGAATCCGGATCGGATACCGGAATGCGGAACGCCGTGGTGCGGTTGTCATAGCCCCAGGCGGTGTTGACCGGGCAGGCCATGTCGGGCGTCAGGCGCCGATAGGAATTCACATAGGGCGCCATCATCACCAGCGTCGACGGCACATATTTCTGCATGCCGCCAATGAAGTGGAAGAATTCGGGCGAGGGCTCGCCATTTTCCAGCGAGAACACGTTGCGGCCGGTCTCGATATCGATCAGCGACTGATGGATATGCATGGCCGAGCCCGGCTGGCCCTGCATCGGTTTGGCCATGAAGGTGGCGAAGGTGCCGTGTTTCGTCGCCGCCTCGCGGATTGTGCGCTTGAAATAGAACACCTGGTCGGCAAGCTCCAGCGGATCGCCATGGCGCAGGTTGATCTCGAGCTGGGCCGGGCCCTCCTCGTGGATCAGCGTGTCGATCTCCAGCCCCTGCGCCTCGCAGAAGTGGTAGATGTCGTCGATCAGTTCGTCGAACTCGTTGATGCCGGCGATCGAATAGGCCTGGCCGGCCACGATCGGGCGTCCCGAGCGTCCGACCGGCGGGGTCAGCGGCAGGTCGGGATCGTCGTTCTTGGCGACGAGATAGAATTCGATCTCGGGCGCAACCACCGGGCGCCAGCCCTTTTTCTCGTAAAGCTCGACCACGCGCTTGAGCACATTGCGCGGGGTGTAGGGCACTTCCTCGCCATCGGAGCCGACGACATCGCAGATCACCTGCGCGGTCGGGTCGCTTTCCCAGGGCACCGTTGTCAGCGTCGACAGGTCCGGCACGAGCTTGAGGTCGCTATCGCGCGGCTCATAGCGGAAGCTGCCGCTTTCATCCGGATAGTCGCCCGAGATCGTGTGGCGGTAGAGCGCGGAGGGAAGCGCCAGCGAAGTGTTGGAGGTAAACTTCGAGGTCGGCATCATCTTGCCGCGCGGCACGCCGGCAAGGTCCGGGGTGATGCATTCGATATCCTCGATGCCGCGCGCCTTCAGCCAGCGGGCTGCATCCTTCCAGTCCGCGACGCCGCGCGCGGAGGCGGGGGAGGACAGAACGGCAGGCTTCTTCGCCCGTTTGGTTCTGCTGCTGTGGATTTTGCTTGCGGCTTTGATGGAGGTTTTTTTGGCTGGCATTTTTCTCGCCGGTTGTCATTTCGGTTTTCTGTATCATAAACACCCCTGACGCGTTGGCGAGGGGGCAAGTTGAGTTTCTGCGCCGTAACCGAATGCCGCGTTGGGGATAACACGCGCATGAAAGACTATGATGTCATCATCGTTGGGGCGGGAGCTGCCGGGCTGATGTGCGCGGCCCGCGCCGGCAAGCGGGGCCGTCGCGTGCTGCTGATCGACCATGCGAAAAAGCCCGGCGAGAAGATCCGCATTTCCGGCGGCGGGCGCTGCAATTTCACCAATATTCATGCCGGCCCGCGCAATTTCATCTCCGCAAACCCACATTTCGCCAAATCGGCGCTGGCGCGCTACACCCCGCGTGATTTCCTCGATCTGGTCGAGCGCCACGGCATCGCCTGGCACGAGAAGACGCTGGGCCAGCTCTTCTGTAACGGATCGGCGCGCGAGATTATCGCCATGCTGCTGGAGGAATGCGCCAAAGGCGGCGTCACGATCGCGCTGGAAACGTCGGTCACTGATATCGCCCGGATCGGCGAGCGCTTCACGATGCGGCTGAACGGCGAGAAGGCATCATGCGCAGCGCTGGTGATCGCAACCGGCGGCAAGTCGATTCCGAAAATGGGCGCAACCGGCTTTGCCTATGACATCGCCGCGGGTTTCGGGATTTCGGTGGTGGAGCCACGGCCGGGCCTTGTGCCGTTCACACTCGATCCGCTGTTGCAGGCGGAGTTGCAGCCGCTCTCGGGCATCGGCGTCGACAGCGCGGTCGGCTGCGGCAGGACCGCCTTTCGCGAGGCGATGCTGATCACCCATCGCGGGCTTTCCGGCCCGGCCATCCTGCAGATTTCGTCCTACTGGACGCCCGGGCACGAAATCGCGGTGCGCATGCTGCCCGACATCGACCTCGCGGCTGAACTCGTGAAGGCCAAGCGCGAGAACGGTCGGCAAAGCGCCGTCACCGCGCTTTCCGCTCATTTGCCGAAGCGGCTGGCACAGTATTTCGCGGAGAAAAACGGCCCCGCCGGGCCCTTGGCCGATACGCCGGACAAGGCGCTCGCGGCGCTGGCCCGCGCCGTTCAGGACTGGCGGGTGAAGCCCGCGGGCACGGAGGGCTACCGCACTGCGGAGGTGACGATCGGCGGCATCGATACCAAGGCGCTGTCATCCGCCACCATGGAGGCGCGCGCGGTGCCGGGGCTCTATTTCATCGGCGAGTGCGTCGACGTTACCGGCTGGCTTGGCGGTTACAATTTCCAGTGGGCATGGGCCTCGGGCGTTGCCGCCGGCGACGTAATGTGACGCGAAGGCCTTCTCCAATGCGCTTCGCCAGCGAAGCCAGAAAATACCATGATTTCGGCAGTGGATTGGCGAAGGCGCGGTAATAATCGTCTTCCGGCACATCGCGCCAGTTGACGTTGTCTGTGAGTTTCGGGGGGCGTTTTTCCAGGTTCATTGCGATGTCTCCTTTACGTGAGCCATCGCCTCTATTAAGCGCAAAAATTATCGTTTGATACCGGCTGAAATGAGGGCTATTTTTCATTCATGAAAAATGCGCCATGGTCTCATTATCAACTGTTCCTGCTGGTTGTCCGCCATGGCGGGCTTACCGGCGCTTCCGAGGAAAGCGCGCTGAGCCCGGCGACGGTCGGCCGCCATATGCTCGACCTTGAGCAACGGCTCGGCAGGGTGCTTTTTACCCGCAGCCCGCGCGGCTACAGCCTGACGCCGGACGGCGAAACGCTCCACGCGATGCTGAAGGAGGCGGAAGGCAGGCTGCGCCGGGTCGAGGACTGGGGCGGCGAGACGGCGGCCCCGACGCTGGTGCGTCTTGGCATTGGCACCTGGAACGCCTTTCTCGTCAGTCAGCATATCAGCGAAATCCGCGCGCCGGACGATCCCGTCCGCCTTGAGTTCCTCGTTGGCGAACAGCGCGCGAGCCTTGCCCACCGCGAAAACCATATCGGCATCCGCGCCTTCCGGCCGGAGGAGGCCAATCTTGCCGCCCGTCGCCTGTGTCCTGCCGCCTATGCCCCGTTCAGGGCGCGGAACGCGGCGGTCGCGGAGCAATGGATCGCGGTCACAAGGGAAGCCGCGATTTCGCGTTACCTCATCTGGCCCCACACGCACCACGCCAACGCCATCATCATGACGGCAAGCCGGCCGCGCTCCATGCTCGATCTGGTCGAGGCCGGCGCTGGCATTGCCGTCCTGCCGTGTTTCATCGGCGATGCCAACCAGCGGCTTGTGCGCGCGGGTCCGGTGATCGATGAACTCACCCACGACCAGTGGCTGGTGCTTCATGACGACGATCGCCGCCAGCGCGATATCCGCCGCGTCGCCGACCGGCTGTTCGGGTTCATGAAGGCGCGGGCGGAGCTTTATGCCGGCAGACGCTCCGGCGCGGATGCCTGAAGGGGCTAATCGGATGCGGTCCCCGCGGGGATCTCGGTAACGCGTGCGAAGGCGGCAAGCGCATTGCCGCTGATATCGAGCGCGATCCCCGGAGTATCGCCGGTCTTCGGCGTCGCCGTCAGCTTTGCCTCAAGCTGCCCGGTGGCAGTATCGACACTCCCCTCGATCGTGATCTGCCGGTTCTCGCCTTCGATGGTGACGCCGTCGAGCGTGAGGATGGTGCCATCGAGACTGCCCCGGCCCTTGATTGACTGGAAGGCATAGGGCGCCTGTTTCAGCGGCGAAAAGGCGAAGGCATTGCTGTTTTCGGCCGTTGCCAGGATCGCGTTGAGGTCAAGCCAGGTCAGTTGGCCGGGACCGGCCGAAAAACGGAAATTGCCCGAAAGGCCGTCCTTGGCGTTCCGCTCCAGCGGCAAATTCGCCTGGTAGACCAGTTCAAGGGTGAGCGCGTCGCTTTCCAGCGGAACGCTGATCCCGAGCTGGCGGAAAAGCGGGCCCGATCTGACGTTTTCGGCATTCAGCCGAACCTTGGCGGTGCCGGCATTCTGCACCGCGACATGGGCGAACAATGACCCATTGTCGAGCCTGCTGTCGGCGATATCGAAACTGGTCTGCTCGCTGGTGCGGATGACGCTGGCGGCGACATCGGAAAGGGTGATGTCGGACAGCCGCACGGTGCCGGCCGAGACCCGCAGATCGAGATCGGAGAGCGGCTCGCCGGTTCCGTCGTCGGCACCTTCCGCCATCGTATCGATCCAGGATGGCAGCGAGGACTGGGCATCGAACAGCGCGATATCGGTGAACGCCATGGTCGCGGAAATCCGGGCGGGCTCATCGGGCGTCTGCATGACGATATCGAGAGCGCCGCTTGCCCTGGAATCCCCGATTGTCAGTTCCACGGGCGAGAAGCGCAGGGATGGTCCGCTGCGCGCGACCTGTCCTTTCAGTGATGCCTGTCCGACGGTGCTGAGAAGTTGGGTCTCGACGCCGAGCCGGGTCATCAGATTCTGCAGATCGGCGGTCGAAAGAGAGAAGCTGCCGTTGAGGAAATAGGGCCGTCTGCCCGACGCGGTGCCCTGATAGTTTACCGAGGCAAGCGCGTTGGAAAGCGTGAGATCGACCGTGGAGGAGCCGCCGGCAAACATCGCGACCGGTTTGGCGGTCCTGAGCGCGATCTCGGTCGGCTCGCCGCCGATCTCGGCCGAGCCCGTGAACCGGGCGGCGCCGTCCAGTTCTTCCCAGTCCAGCTCTCCGGTGACGGCTTTCACGATCCGCGGATCGCCATCGCCCTTGTCGGCAATAGCGATGGTGCTGTCGATCAGCCGCAATTCTCCCGGTCCCCTGCCGTCAATGCCGTCGATCGCCTCGCCATCCTGGATGGCCGCGACCGCCATCGCCAGCCGGTTGGCCGGCAGGGCGCCCGGGTCGCCAGCATCTTCCAGCACGATGACGGCCTTTTCGAAGGTCAGGTCGGAGAAGGCGGGCTTGCCGGAAAGCGCGCCGAAAATGCCGAAATCGGCCGTCAACTCCGCCGCGTTGCCATAGACCAGAAGACCGCCGCCGCTCGGGCGGGGGATCGCGGCGCCATGCGCGGTGATCCGGGGACGGGGCCAGTAGGAAATCTCCGGCGTGCCCGCAACCGTCGCGCGTGCGCCAAGCCAGTCCGAAAGCTCCTCCTCCAGCGCATCGCCTATGGAAGCGGGCGAGACGATGGTGGGCACGAGGTGATAGGCAGCCACAGCTAGAAGAATTCCGCCCGCAAGCCCGTAGCGCACCCACCGGCGGCGGACCAGTCGGCGGGGCCGTCCCGAAAAAAGCGCGGCTGGCGATGGAATTCTCATGAGATAAGGCCTGTATCTGCACACTCCCGTCCCGGCGATAACCGAAAATTGCTAATGGCACAATAATGGGTTGTTGTTTACGTCCCCGGCCAAGGCCGGCAAGAATGACCGTGCTCCCCGTTTTTCAAGGATCGCCTTTTGACTCCGCATCGCTGGCTTCCTTCCCCACAAAGGGGGCAGCGCCCGCGGGGGCAGACTCAGAGCCGCCCTTTCTGCTGCCTCTCGTGGCGTCAGGGTCCCGCTCCGGCCGCGTTGGCAGGTTTAATTTGTCGCCGACCGTTGCAATCGGCGGTGCAGGAGCCTATATGGTGATCATCGACCATTGCTTGTGACGTTGTCCGGGGCGATTTGCCCTACCGATTTCCTCTCAAAATCGATCTCTTTCGCGAATTCCCGCGAAGGAAACGCAAATGAAGGGAAATCGTCATGACGACCGGAACAGTCAAATGGTTCAATGCTGCCAAGGGTTACGGCTTTATCGCGCCCGATGATGGCAGCACGGACGTTTTCGTTCATATCTCTGCCGTTGAGCGTGCAGGTTTGCAATCGCTGAATGACGGGCAGAAATTGAACTACGAAGTCGTTCGCGACAACCGCTCTGGAAAGAGCGCGGCCGACAATCTTCAGGCTGCTTGATCTTATTGCCCTGGTTGACCACGGATGTACTGGCAACCGCTTCGGGCATTGGCGCATATCGCCCTATTTCAAGCAGCAGATAATTGTCATTCGCTGTCGCTGACCACGGATGTACTGGCAGTGACTGGGAAGAGGTCGGGTTCATCCCGGCCTTTTTGTTTTCATGTTGCCGTCCGTGCGCGCTGACGCGCCGCATGGCCGGGAACGTGGAAGAAACATAAACCAATCAAGGAGGTTTTCTTGCAGGTACTGGTAAGAGATAACAATGTCGATCAGGCGCTCCGCGTCCTGAAGAAGAAAATGCAGCGTGAAGGCATCTTTCGCGAGATGCGGGCGCGGCGGTCTTACGAGAAGCCTTCGGAAAAACGCAACCGCGAAGCGGGCGAGGCGGTGCGTCGTCTGCGCAAGCTGAAAAGAAAGCAGATGCAGCGCGAAGGTCTCCTTCCCTCGCGCAAGAAGGGCTAGCCCAAGCCGGCCCTTGGCGGACAAGAGCAACGGCTCTCTCCGTTCATGTTGACGCATTCCAAGGGTCAGGGCGATCCCGCCCGGCCGCGGAATGTCCCGGAAGCCGATGCGGCATCCGATCAGGGAGATGGCCATGACTGCGACAAAAGATCAGTTTTTCAAGCCCGGCCGGGTTTCGGCGACGGACAAGCTCGCGACCACCGACAGGGCGGCGCGCGAGATCATTGCCGAGGAGGCCAGGCTTCTGGATACCAAGACGGCGCGTTTGCGCAGGCTGCGAATGGAGCGGGATGCGGCTGCTCCGGCGGAAAAGCCCAGGAAAGACCGGGCCCGCAAGGCGGCCAAATAGGCCCTGTTCGGGTTTTGGCCTGACCGACTGATTTTCCCCCTGCGCCGTCATTGTTCGGCTCAGGCCGCACCGATATACCGACATTACGACGACCCGCCCAATGGCGGGTCGTTTTGCGTTTGGGCGCGCGTTGACCGGGAAACGCAGTGTTCATCGAATGCCCCATTGCTCTTGGCCTGCGCGAACGGCATCTATCGGAACAAAAGGGCGAAGCCGTAAAACAGAGGCATGAACATGCCGGAGGTATGCAGATTATGAAGAAAATAGGATTCTTGTCCTTCGGGCACTGGACGCCGTCGCAGCAATCTGCGACCCGCTCGGCCGCCGATGTGCTGTCGCAATCGATCGACCTTGCGGTCGCCGCCGAGGAACTGGGCGCGGACGGCGCCTATTTCCGGGTGCATCATTTCGCCCGGCAACTCTCCTCGCCATTTCCGCTGCTGGCCGCGATCGGCGCGAGGACCAGCCGGATCGAGATCGGCACCGGCGTCATCGACATGCGCTATGAAAACCCGCTCTACATGGTCGAGGATGCGGGCTCCGCCGATCTGATCTCCGGCGGAAGGCTGCAGCTTGGCATTTCGCGCGGTTCGCCCGAACAGGTGATCGAGGGCTGGCGCTATTTCGGCTATCAGCCCGGCGAAGGGGAAGACGATGCCGCCATGGCGCGGCGCCATACGGAAGTGTTCCTCGACCAGCTTGAAGGCAAGGGCTTTGCCGAGCCCAATCCGCGCCCGATGTTTCCCAACCCGCCCGGACTGCTGCGGCTGGAGCCGCATTCGGAGGGGCTCAGAAAGCGCATCTGGTGGGGCTCGGCCACCAATGCGACGGCGGAATGGGCGGCGAAGCTTGGCATGAACCTGCAGAGCTCGACTCTGAAATTCGACGAGACCGGCGAGCCCCTCCACAGGCAGCAGGCCGACCAGATCCGCGCCTACCGCGCCGCCTGGAAAGAGGCCGGCCACGACTGGACGCCGCGGGTTTCGGTCAGCCGTTCGATCTTCGCGCTCACCACCGACATGGACCGGGCCTATTTCGGCCGTGGTGGCAACGAGCAGGATTCGATTGGCTATATCGATGAAAAGACCCGCGCGGTGTTCGGCCGCTCCTATGCCGCCGAGCCGGACCGGCTGATCGAGCAGCTGAAGGGCGACGAGGCGATTGCCGAGGCAGATACGCTGCTGCTCACCGTGCCCAACCAGCTTGGCGTTGCCTATAACGCCCATGTCATCGAGGCGATCCTGAAACATGTCGCGCCGGGCCTCGGCTGGCGCTGACGCCTTTTCGGAGGCAGCGGGCGTTTCGGCCCGCCGCCTCCGAATTGACAGATGACAATTGAGAACCTGCTTGTCCCGTGGCGCGTTCGCGCATACGCTTTCCCCAAGCAAAGCAAAAACAACGGACCATGCCGGTCCGTTCGGGTGGGGACCCTGAGCATCGATGCGCGTAGGCGCGGCATGCATTTGCGACAAAAGGGGACTGGCAGTGCAGTTTTTCGATACGATTTTCAATTACATCAATGATCTGACCTGGGGCTGGGCGCTGGTGCCGTTCCTGGTCGTGCTCGGCGTGTTCTTCACGGCAGCGAGCGGCTTCGTCCAGTTCCGCTTCTTCAAGCGCATGTTCGGCGTGTTGTGGGGCGACGAGGATGGCGATCCCTCCAAGATCAGCGCCCGCGAGGCGCTGTTCGTTTCGGTCGGCGGTCGCGTCGGCGGCGGCAATATAGCCGGCGTGGCGGTTGCGATCACGGCCGGCGGGCCGGGCGCGGTGTTCTGGATGTGGGCGATCGCCCTTGTCGGCATGTGCTCGGGCCTGGTCGAAGCGACGCTTGCCCAGGCCTACAAGCGCACCGAACCGAACGGCGATTATCGCGGCGGGCCGGCGCAGGCCATTATCCACGGTCTTGGCGAAAACTATCGCTGGCTGGCGCTGATCTACGCGGTCTGCCTGATCGCTGCCTTCGCGATCGGCTTCAATGCGTTTCAGGGCAATACCGTCGCGGGCGCGGCTGCCGATAGCCTCGGCATTCCACGCTATGTCACGGGCATCGTGCTGGCGGCTGCCACCGGCTTCATCGTTTTCGGCGGCATTCATCGCATCGCCAAGGTTTCCGATGTCATCATCCCGATCATGGCCTTCGGCTATATCGGCATGGCGCTGGTGATCATCCTCCTCAATATCACCGCTGTTCCGGCGGTGTTGTGGGATATCGTCGCGAATGCGCTCGGCTTGCGCGAGGCGGTGGCCGGCGGCATCGGGGCCGCGGTTTCCAACGGTCTCAGGCGCGGGCTGTTTTCCAATGAGGCGGGGCTGGGCTCGGCGCCCAATGTGGCGGCCACCGCCTATGTCCGCCATCCGGTGAGCCAGGGCATCACCCAGAGCTTCTCGGTGTTCATCGATACGATGATCATCTGCTCCTGCACCGCCTTCGTGATCCTGCTTGGCGATGTCTACCAGCCGGGCCAGGAAGGGGTCGATGGCGTGATCCTGACCCAGCAGAGCATTGTCGATCACCTCGGCGCCTGGGCGCAATATTATCTTACCGCGGCGATCTTCCTGTTCTCGTTCTCGTCGATCATCTACAACTACTATCTCGGCGAGAACGCGCTTGATTTCATGACCGACAAGCCGAGCGCGGTGCAGATCCTTAGGGGCGTCATCATCGCGATCGTCTTTATCGGCGCGGTTGCGCCGGGTGCTACGGCGGTGTTCAACTTCTCCGACCCGATGATGGGCATCCTTGCGGTCGTCAACCTGCTGGCGCTGATGATGCTGTTCCCGATCGCGCTCCGGCTGATCAACGATTTCCGCGACCAGCTCGCCGCAGGCATCAAGCGGCCGGTGTTCGATCCGAAGAAATTCCCGGATCTCGACACCGACCCCACGGCCTGGCCCGACGCGAAGTGATCGAGGAGCGGTGCTGGAACCCCGGCGCTTGTTGGTTCCGCCGCGGACCGATCAGTTGCCGAGAATTCCGGGCAGACGGAGGCCGTTTTCCCTAGCGCAGTCGATGGCGATATCATAGCCCGCATCGGCATGACGCATGACGCCGGTGGCCGGGTCGTTCCAGAGCACGCGACCGATACGGCGGGCGGCATCGTCGGTGCCGTCGCAGCAGATCACCATGCCGGCATGCTGGGAGAAGCCCATGCCGACGCCGCCACCGTGATGCAGCGACACCCAGGTGGCGCCGGACGCGGTGTTGAGCAGCGCGTTCAGGAGCGGCCAGTCGGACACGGCATCGGAACCATCCTGCATGGCTTCGGTTTCGCGGTTGGGCGAGGCGACGGACCCGGAATCGAGATGGTCGCGGCCGATCACGATCGGGGCCTTCAGCTCGCCGTTCTTCACCATCTCATTGAAGGCAAGACCAAGCCGGTGGCGATCGCCGAGGCCGACCCAGCAGATGCGTGCCGGCAGGCCCTGGAAATGAATGCGCTCACGCGCCATGTCGAGCCAGTTGTGCAGGTGGGTGTTGTCCGGGAGCAGTTCCTTGACCTTCCGGTCGGTCTTGTAGATGTCCTCCGGATCGCCGGACAGCGCTGCCCAGCGGAACGGGCCGATGCCCTTGCAGAACAGCGGTCGAATATAGGTCGGCACGAAACCCGGAAAATCGAAGGCGCGCTCGCAGCCCTCTTCCTTGGCCATCTGGCGGATATTGTTGCCGTAATCGACCGTCGGAATGCCTAAGTCCCAGAAGGCGAGCATGGCTTCCACATGGGTGCGCATTGATGCGCGCGCGGCCTTTTCGACAGCCTTGGGATCACGCTCGGCCTTGTCGCGCCATTCGCCGAGGCTCCAGCCGGCGGGCAGATAGCCATTGACCGGATCGTGCGCCGAGGTCTGGTCGGTGACGATATCGGGGCGGACGCCGCGCTTGACGAGTTCGGGAAGGATTTCCGCCGTGTTGCCGAGCAGGCCGACGGATTTCGCCTCGCCCGCCTTCGTCCAGGCATCAATCATGGCAAGCGCTTCGTCGAGCGTCTCGGCCTTTTCATCGACATAGCCGGTGCGCAGCCGGAAATCGATGCGGGTCGGGTCGCATTCGATCGCAAGGCAGCAGGCGCCGGCCATCACGGCTGCCAGCGGCTGGGCCCCGCCCATGCCGCCGAGACCGCCGGTGAGGATCCATTTGCCCTTGAGGTCACCATTATAGTGCTGGCGGCCGGCCTCCACGAAGGTTTCGTAGGTGCCCTGCACGATGCCCTGCGCGCCGATATAGATCCAGGAGCCGGCCGTCATCTGGCCGTACATCATCAGGCCCTTCTTATCGAGCTCGTGGAAATGGTCCCAGTTGGCCCAGTGGGGTACCAGGTTGGAATTGGCGATCAGCACGCGCGGCGCATCCGCATGGGTGCGAAACACGCCGACCGGCTTTCCCGACTGCACCAGCAGCGTCTCGTCGTCCTCCAGCGTCTTCAGCGTTTCGACGATTTTATCGAAATCGCCCCAGGTGCGGGCCGCCCGGCCGATGCCGCCATAGACCACCAGCTCATGCGGCTTTTCGGCGACATCCGGATCGAGATTGTTCATCAGCATCCTGAGCGGCGCTTCGGTGAGCCAGCTCCTGGCGGTGAGCTCCGTACCGGTCGGGGCGTGAATTTCGCGGGCATTGTGTCGCTGGTTATCGGTCATGGCTTGTTCCCTCTTTTACATGCGTGCGGAGAACGATAGGCGTTCGATCCGCTCGAGAATATCCTGCAAATGGCTTCGCAGCTTTTCCGCCTTGGCCTCGTCATAGGCGAAGGGCGGCGCTTCGGTTGTCAGATGGGTCGATTGCGCCAGTTCCATCTGGATGGCGTGAACGCCGGTTTCGGGTTTTCCGTAATGCCGCGTCGTCCAGCCGCCCTTGAAGCGGCCATTGACGGCATGGTCGTAACCCGGCGCATGGGCGACCACGCTTAGCGCCGCCGCCTCGAATTCGGGCGCTGAGGTGACGCCGAGATTGGTGCCGATGTTGAAATCCGGCAGCTTGCCGTCGAAAAGGAAGGGAATGTGCGAGCGGATCGAGTGGCAGTCATAGAGAATGGCGATACCGTGTTCCGCCTTCACCCGCGCGATTTCGGCGGCAAGAGCCGCGTGGTAGGGTGCGTGAAAGGCTTCGATGCGGGCCGCAATATCCGCCTCGCTCGGTCCTTGGCCATCCTTCCAGATCGACTTGCCGTCAAAATCCGTCTCCGGCACCAGGTCGGTCGTGTTCTGTCCGGGATAGAGGCTCGCCCCCGAGGGATCGCGGTTGGCGTCAATGACGTAACGATGAAATGTCGCCTTCACTGTCGTCGCATCGGCAAGCAAACCATCATACAGCCGGTCGACATGCCAGTCGGTATCGGCGAGCAGACGGCCATTGTCGTTCAGCCGCGCCTCGATCTCCGGCGGGACATGGGTGCCCGTGTGCGGGAAGCCGAGAATGACCGGCGATGCGCCGTGTTTGACGATAACGGGATCGGTCATGGGACAATATTCCTACGTCTAGTGTTACTGCTCGCGCCGCCTGCCCTCATCCGGCCTTCGGCCACCTTCTCCCCAAGGGGAGAAGGGGACGCCCTGCCTGTCCACGCGTTCCGGCGATGGCTGCTTGCTTCCCCTCGCCCCGGAGGGGAGAGGGTGGCGCGCATGCGCCGGGTGAGGGGCGGAACCCCGGTGTCGGCAATGACATGCGGAAAGACCTCAACGCCCAATCTCCGGCAACACCCTTGCCCCGACGGCCTCGAGCAAAACGCCATCGCGCACCGCCGCCGCCGCCTTCTCAAGGTCACCGGCCATATCACGGTCGCCCTCGAGCGTCGCTACCCGCGCGCGGAAGGCGGCGATCACCCGCTGCAACGCCGGACTGGTGACAAGCGGCGCACGCAGCTCCACGCCCTGCGCACCGCAGAGCGCCTCGATGCCGATGATGTTGGCCAGGTTCTCGGTCATCGCCAAAAGCCGCCGCGCGCCATGGCAGGCCATCGATACGTGATCTTCCTGATTGGCAGACGTCGGCGTGGAATCGACCGACGCCGGATGCGCCATCTGCTTGTTCTCGCTCATCAGCGCAGCCGAGGTCACCTCCGCGATCATCAGCCCGGAATTGAGCCCCGGCTTTCTCGACAGGAAGGCCGGCAGGCCAAAGGAAAGCGCGGGGTCTACCAGAAGCGCAATCCGCCGCTGGGCAATCGCGCCAATCTCGCAGACCGCAATGGCAATCTGGTCTGCCGCGAAGGCGACCGGCTCCGCATGGAAATTGCCGCCAGAAACGACGCTGTCGTCGAAAAGCACCAGCGGATTGTCGGTTGCGGCATTGGCCTCGATTTCGAGCGTGCGGCCGGCCTGGCGCAGAAGGTCGAGGCAGGCGCCATCAACCTGCGGCTGGCAGCGGATGCAATAGGGATCCTGCACCCGCTCGTCGCCCTCGATATGCGAAACGCGGATTTCGGAACCTTCGAGTAGCGCCCGCAAGCTTGCCGCCGCGTCGATCTGGCCCTTATGACCACGGAGCGTATGAATATCGGGATGGAACGGTGCCGGCGAGCCCATCGCCGCATCGGTGGAGAGCGCTCCGGTGACGAGCGCGGTAGCGGCACAGCGGAAGGCGCGAAACAGGCCGGCAAGCGCCAGCGCGGTCGACACCTGCGTGCCGTTGATCAGCGCCAGCCCTTCCTTGGCGGCGAGCTGAACGGGCGTCAGGCCAGCCCTTTCCAGCGCCTCCCGGCCGGAAAGCCGCTCGCCGGCGTAAAAGGCTTCGCCCTCTCCCATCATCACGGCGGCCATATGGGCGAGCGGCGCGAGATCGCCGGATGCCCCAACCGAGCCCTTTTCCGGAATGACGGGGGTGACGCCCTTTGCCAGCATGCCCTCGATCAGCCGCACCAGTTCGAGCCGCACGCCCGAAGCGCCGCGACCGAGCGAGATCAGCTTCAGCGCCATGATCAGTCGCACGACGCTGGCCTCAAGCGGCGCGCCGACGCCGCAGCAATGGGACAGGATGAGATTGCGCTGCAGGGTGGCCGTGTCCGCGGCATCGATCCTGATCGAGGCGAGTTTGCCGAAGCCGGTATTGATGCCGTAGACCGGGGCGTTGCCGGCCGCGATCGCGGCGATGCGGGCGGCGGCTTTTTCGATGGCTGCGTCGCAGGCGCGATCAAGCCGCACGACATCATCGCCGCGATAGATGTCTTCCAGCGTGGCGAGCGTCACGTTGCCGGGGTTCAGGACAAGCGTCATCGCATAACCTCATCACCGGCGATATAGAGTCGGGACAGCGGATTGAAACCGATGCGGTAGACAAGCTCGGCCGGCGCATCGACATCCCATATGGCGATATCGGCGGCCTTGCCGGCTTGCAGTGTGCCGGTCTCCTGCGCGAGGCCAAGCGCGCGGGCCGCATTGGCCGTAACGCCGGTAAGGCATTCAGCGACCGTCATGCCAAACAGCGTCGCGCCCATGTTCATCGTCAGAAGCAATGAGGTCAACGGCGAGGTGCCGGGATTGCAATCGGTCGCGAGCGCCAGCGGCACGCCGGCCGCGCGCAGCGCCGCCATTGGCGGGTGCTGCTTTTCCTTCAGCGTGTAGAAGGCCCCGGGCAGCAGAACCGCGACGGAGCCTGCGGCGGCCATGGCCTTCACGCCGGCCTCATCGAGATATTCAAGATGGTCGGAGGAGAGCGCCCCATAGGATGCCGCCATCGCAGCGCCGCCGAGATTGGAAAGCTGCTCGGCATGGAGCTTGACCGGCAGGCCAAGCGCTCTCGCCTTGTCGAAGACCGGGCGAAGCTCGTCCGGCGAAAAGGCGATGCCCTCGCAGAAGGCATCGACAGCATCGACCAGACCTTCATCATGGGCGATCTCGAGGCCGGCAACCGCCACCTGCTCGATATAGGCGGCGTTGCGGCCCTTGTATTCCGGCGGTGTTGCGTGGGCGGCAAGCCAGGTGGTCTTGATCCGGACGGGACGAAGCGTGGCAAGGCGTCGCGCCGCCCGCAGCATCTTCAGCTCGGTCTCGATATTGAGGCCATAGCCGGACTTGATCTCGACGGTGGCGACGCCTTCGGCAAGCAGCGCGTCGAGGCGCGGCAGGGCGGCTTCGACCAGCGCATCCTCGGAAAGCGCGTTGGTCGCGGTCACGGTGGAGACAATTCCGCCTCCGGCGCGCGCGATTTCCTCGTAGGACGCGCCCTCCAACCGCATCTCGAATTCCTTCGCGCGGCTGCCGCCATAGACAAGGTGCGTGTGGCAATCGATCAGCGCCGGGGTGACGAGCCGTCCACCGCAATCGATCGTATCGAAGCCGGTGCAACGCTCCGGCAATCCCGCTTCGGGGCCGACATAGGCGATGCGCCCGGCCTCAACGGCGAGCACACCTTCGATGGCCTCAGCACCATCGGTCATGGCGGCAATAAGGGCATTGGTAAAAAGTTTCGGCGCGGCGGAAGCCATTCCTTTCCCCTTGTTGTCTTTGGTTGGATATTATGTATATACATAACACAATTACGCGCAAGAATAAAATGGGGGCTCATCGCATGGCACTCTTCGCCGAAAATATTCTGACACTCGAGGGCTGGCGCACCAATGCACGGCTGGCTAACGAAGGCGGCCGCATCGCCGATCTCGCCTTCGATCAGACGCCGCAGCCGGGCGACGAGCGCCACGGCATCATCGTCCCCGCCATCTCCAATGTTCACTCCCACGCCTTCCAGCGCGCCATGGCCGGCCTTGCCGAGCGCCGAGGCCCTGCCAGCGACAATTTCTGGAGCTGGCGCGAGGTGATGTACCGCTTCACCTTCGCCATAGAACCGGATGAGGCCGAGGCGATCGCCGCTGAGCTCTATATGGAAATGCTGGAGGCCGGGTTTGCCCGCGTCGGCGAGTTCCACTACCTCCACAATGACAAGGATGGCGGCCTCTACGGTAATATCGGCGAGATGGCGGAACGCATCGCGGCGGCCGCCGGCGAAACAGGCATCGGCCTGACGCTGTTGCCGGTTTTTTATGCCCATTCCGATTTCGGCGGCGCGGCGCCGAACAATGGCCAGCGCCGCTTCATCCACGATCGCGACAGTTTTGCCCGCCTGATGGAGGCATCCGCAAAGATCGTCTCCGGCCTCGATCACGCCGTCCTCGGCGTCGCCCCGCATTCGCTGCGGGCCGTCGCCCCGGAAGAGCTCGACTTTGCCGCAAGCCTGACCGACGGCCCGGTGCACATGCATATTTCGGAGCAGACGAAGGAAGTCGATGACTGCCTTGCCTGGAGCGGAAAGCGCCCGGTGGAATGGCTGCTTGAAAACACCGGCGTCAATGGGCGCTGGTGCCTGATCCACGCGACACACATGACCGATGCCGAGACCGATGGCCTCGCAAGGTCTGGCGCGGTTGCCGGCCTCTGCCCGGTCACTGAAGCCAATCTCGGCGACGGCATCTTCCCGGCAAGCCGGTTTCTGGAAGCCGGCGGCGCATTCGGCGTCGGCTCGGATTCCAACGTGCTGATCGGCCTCGCCGACGAGCTGCGCCAGCTCGAATATGCTCAGCGTCTCGGCGAGCGGGCGCGCAATGTCATCGCCGAACCCGGCGGCACCACCGGTCGCCGCCTGTTCGACGGCGCGCTTTTCGGCGGGGCTCAGGCCATGGGCATCGAAGCGGGCATCGCCGAGGGTAGGCCCGCCAGCTTCTTCTCGCTCGACAACAGCGCCGCCCCCTGGCTCACGGGAGATCAGTCCCTCGACGGCTTCATCTTCGCCGGTCAGGTCAAGCCCGACTGCGTCTGGGTCAACGGCGTCAAACAGGTCGAAGGCGGGCGGCATGTCAGGCGCGCGCCGATTGAGGCGCGATTCCGCAAGGCAATGACGACGCTGATGGCGCGGAGCGGCTGAGCCCAGCAGGGAAAGCGCAAACCCGGCGCTGCATTCCGTTTATGTATAGACGTAAAATCCATTTCTGGCTAGATTGTCCATGCGCGAAACAAGGGCACAAATGCCCATAGCTAGAGGGGTTCTTCCGATGAAATGGCTTGCAGCAACCGCCATGGCCGCCATGGCGCTTTCCACTTCCGCATATGCGCAGGAAACCAAGGTCGCCGTCGGCCTTTCCGGCTGGACCGGCTTTGCGCCGCTGACGCTTGCCAAGGAGGCCGGCATATTCGAGAAAAATGGCCTCGATGTCGAGTTGGTCAAGATTCCGCAGGCAAGCCGTCATCTGGCGCTGGCATCCGGCGATATCCAGTGCGCTGCGACCACAGTGGAAACCTGGATCGTCTGGGCCGCCGCCGGCGTGCCGACCACGCAAATCTTCCAGCTCGACAAGTCCCACGGCGCCGATGGCATGGTTGTGCGCAACGAGATCGAATCGATTGCCGACCTGAAGGGCAAGACCGTCGCGGCCTCCGCGCCCGGCACCTCGCCCTATTTCTATCTCGCCTGGATCCTCAAGGAAAACGGCATGACGATGGACGACGTCAAGGTCGTCAACCTCGAGCCGGGCCCGGCCGCCCAGGCCTTCATCGCCGGCCAGAACGATGCGGCAATGACCTACGAGCCTTACCTGTCGTCGGTCCGCGAAGCGCCGGACGCCGGCAAGATCATCGCCACCACGCTCGACTATCCGGCGGTCATGGACACGTTCGGCTGCACGCCGGCCTTCCTTGCGGAAAACCCGGATGCCGCCAAGGCGCTCGCCACCTCCTATTACGAGGCGCTCGACATGATCGCGGCCGAGCCCGAGAAATCCTACGAGATCATGGGCGCCGACGTGAACCAGTCGGGCGAACAGTTCGCCGGTTCCGCGCAGTATCTCGAATGGCAGGACCGCGATGCGGCGATCGCCTTCTTCGGCGGCGAGTTCAACGATTTCTCGGCCGATGCAGCCCAGTTGCTGCTCGATGCCGGCGTCATCCGCGAAATCCCGGACCTGACGACGCTCGCCGATCCGTCGTTTATCCAGGAGTAAGGCAAGCCGCATAGCCCCCGATCAATCTCCCCTCGAGGGCAGGGGTATCGCATATGGCGTGGCAGCTTGCTCCCAATACTCTCTCCCGCTTGCGGGAGAGATGCCCCGAAAGGGGCAGTGAGCAGCCTCCTAAAGCTGTGAGGGCGTTCGCGGTGATATGCTCCCCCCTCACTGTCGCTTTCGCGACATCTCTCCCCTCCGGGGCGAGAAGATTGGGGGCTATGCGAAAAAGTCATATGCGGTAGCCCTGCCCTCAAGGGGGAGATTGGTGGGAGTGCGAGGGCGGGCCCACCAGATGCAACAACGGGCGCAAACAGCCGCCACCCAAACACGGAGACCCGATGAAACCGCTTGAGCCTATCAGCCCGAAGCTCAGATTGTCGCTTGGCATCCTGTTCTTCGTGATCTTCTTTGCCGGCTGGTCGTTCGCGACCTTTGGCGGTTTCGTGTCGAAGACGTTTCTCGCCGATCCGATCACCATGATGAAGGACGGCTGGTGGCTGTTGTCGAAGCGCGGTTTTCTTGGCGATATCGGCATCACCGTCTGGCGCGTCGTCGGCGGCTTCGTGCTGGCGTCGATCATTGCCGTGCCGGTCGGCATCGCCATGGGGGCCTACAAGCCGATCGAGGCGCTGCTGGAACCCTTCGTTTCCTTCGCGCGCTATCTGCCGGCCTCGGCCTTCGTGCCGCTCCTGATCCTCTGGGCCGGCATTGGCGAGATGCAGAAACTGCTGGTGATCTTCATCGGCGCTGTGTTCCAGATCATCCTGATGGTCGCAGTCTATGTCGCCAACACCCGGCGTGATCTGGTCGAGGCCGCCTACACGCTGGGCGCTTCCGACAGGGGCATCGTCCGGCGCGTGCTGCTGCCGGCCTCCGCGCCCGATATCGCCGAAACGCTGCGTCTCGTGCTCGGCTGGGCCTGGACCTATGTCATCGTCGCCGAACTGATCGGCGCGTCCTCGGGCATCGGCTACATGATCATCAATTCGCAGGCGCTGATGGCGACCGGCCAGATCATTTTCGGGATCATTGTCATCGGCGTGATCGGCCTGATTTCCGACTTTGCCTTCAAGCTCGCAAACCGCCATCTGTTCGCCTGGAGGTTCGCATGAGCGCGCCGGAACTCGAGGTCAAGGGCGTCTCGCGGGTCTTTCCCGGCCGCCGGGGCGCGAAGCCGGTTCAGGCCCTGTCGCCGACGGATCTGACGCTCGAAAAGAATGATTTCGTCACCATCCTCGGCCCGTCCGGATGCGGCAAGTCGACGCTTCTGCGCATCGTCGCCGGGCTCGACAGGCCGACCACCGGCGCTGTCTACCTGGAAGGCGGAGAGATCAAGGGGCCGGGTGCCGATCGTGGCATGGTGTTCCAGTCCTACACGCTGTTTCCCTGGCTGACGATCCGCGAGAATGTCGGCTTCGGCCTGCGTGAAAAGGGCATGAAGGCTTCGGCCATCAAGGAAACGGTCGATCTCTATCTCGATCGCGTCGGCCTCTCCGCATTCGCCGATCATTGGCCGAAACAGCTTTCCGGCGGCATGCAGCAGAGGACGGCGATCGCCCGTGCGCTTGCCAATGATCCGAAGATATTGCTGCTCGACGAGCCGTTCGGCGCGCTCGACAACCAGACCCGCGGGCTGATGCAGGAGTTGCTGCTCGGCATCTGGGAGCGGGAGAAGAAGACGGTGATTTTCGTCACCCACGATATCGAGGAGGCGGTGTTCATGGCCTCGCGGGTCGTCACCATGTCGGCGCGGCCGGGGCGGATTTCCTCGATCACGCCCGTCGATTTTCCCCACCCGCGCGACTATCGCCTCAAGGCCAATCCGGAATTCGCGAAGCTCAGGATGCAGCTTACCGAGGAAATCCGCGCCGAGGTGATCGCGGCGGCGAGCCGGGGTTGAGCATGGCCGAGGAGAGCCGCCCGCTGGCGCTGCATGCCCGCATCGAACGGGAGGTCGAGGGCAGGATCCTGTCCGGCGAGTGGCCGCCTGGCACCCGCATCCCGTTCGAGCACGAGCTGACGGCGCATTACGGCTGCTCGCGGATGACGGTCAACAAGGCGCTGTCGCAGCTTGTCAAGAAGGGGCTGATCGAGCGCCGCCGCAAGTCGGGCTCCTATGTGCGTCAGCCGGAAGTGCTGTCCGCCGTCATGGAAATCCACCAGCTCGAGCGCGAGGTGCGCGCGCTTGGCCTTGCCTATGCCTTCCGGCTGATCGAGGCCACGGAGCACAGCGCGGGCGAGGCCGATCGCAAGCGGCTGCTGCTGTCGGCGCCTGCGGCGGTGATGCATATCCGCGGCATCCACAGCGCTGGAAGCCGCCCCTTCTGCCTGGAAGATCGGCTGATCAGCCTTGCGGAAGTGCCGCAGGCGCGGGAGGCGGATTTTTCGAAATATCCGCCGGGCTCCTGGCTTTTGGAACAGGTGCCGTGGAGTGCGGCCGAACATCGCATCAACGCCGTCGGCGCGGGCCGCGCCGAGGCCGAACTGCTCGATCTGCGCGAGGGCGCGCCCTGCCTGGTGATTGCGCGGCGGACATGGAATGCCAGCGGGTCGATCACCCAGGTCAATCTCACCTATCCCGGCGACATGCACACGCTTGTCGCCGAGTTCTCGCCATCTGGCCGGGCGGGGTAGCGCCCGACCGGCAGAAAGCGGTGGACCGCTCTCAGTGCGCGGAGGACATGTCGCCCAGCACGGTCTTGTTGGCGACCGTGGAATCCGGGTTGAGCGTGTAGACGATGGGTACGCCGGTCGCCAGATTGAGCTTCAGGATCTCCTCCTTGCTCATCCTGTCGAGGATCATGATCAGCGCGCGCAGCGAATTTCCATGGGCCGCGACCAGCACCTTCTCGCCGCGCAGCACGCGCGGCAGAATGTCGGTCAGGTAATAGGGCCACACCCGCGCGCCGGTGTCCTTCAGGCTCTCGCCGCCGGGCGGCGGCACGTCGTAGGACCGGCGCCAGATATGGACCTGTTCCTCGCCCCATTTCTTGCGGGCGTCATCCTTGTTGAGGCCGGCGAGATCGCCATAATCGCGCTCGTTGATCGCCTCGTCCTTGATGGTTTCAAGGTCGGACTGTCCGATCTCGTCGAGAATGATCTGGCAGGTGTTCTGGGCGCGGATGAGGTTCGAGGTGAAGGCGATGTCGAACTTGATCCCGGTTTCGGCCAGCGCCTTCGCGCCGGCAAGGGCCTCGGCTCTTCCCTGATCGGTGAGATCGGGGTCCTTCCAACCGGTGAAAAGGTTCTTCAGGTTCCATTCGCTTTGGCCGTGACGGACCAGAACCAGCGTTCCGCTCATTTAATCAGTTCCTTCGTTGCTATTTGGAAAGCCCGAGCACGTCGAGCATGGAATAAAGTCCGGGTTTTTCCCCGCGCGCCCAAAGCGCCGCCTCGACCGCGCCGCGGGCGAAGATGCTGCGGTCGGTGGCCTTGTGCGACAGGCTCACGGTTTCGCCCTCGCCGGCCAGCAGCACGGAATGCTCGCCCACCACCGAGCCGCCGCGCAGCGTGGCAAAGCCGATCGTGCCTTCCTCGCGCGCGCCGGTATGGCCGTCGCGCACCTTCACGGCCTTGTCCTTCAGCGAGACGCCGCGCCCTTCGGCGGCAGCCTCGCCCAGCAGAAGGGCGGTGCCGGATGGCGCGTCGACCTTGTGGCGGTGATGCATTTCCAGCACCTCGATATCCCAGCCCCTGGCTGACAGCGCTGCTGCGGCCTGTTTGACCAGAACGCCCAGAAGATTGACGCCGAGGCTCATATTGCCGGATTTGACGATCCGGGCGTGGCGGCTTGCAGCCTTCACCTTTGCCTCGTCCTCCTCCGACATGCCGGTGGTGCCGATAACGTGGACGATGCGGGCCTGGGCGGCCAGTTCCGCATATTCGACGGAAGCGGCGGGTACTGTGAAATCAAGCACGCCGTCGGCATCGACAAAGGCCTTCAGCGGATCGTCGGTGATTGCAACGCCAAGCTCGCCGACGCCGGCAAGCACGCCGGCCTCCTTGCCAAGCGCCGGACTGTCGGGCCGGTCGATCGCGGCGTGCAGCACGGCGCCTTCGGTCTCGCAAATGACGCGGATGAGGGTCTGACCCATCCGTCCGCTGGCACCCACGACGACAAGCTTCATTGCCGGAGAATTCATATGTCTTCCTGGTATTTTCGATTTACGGCGACCCCGCCGCAGGTGAATGCGGCGGGGCAGGCAGACCTTATTGCAAGCTTTCCATGAAGGAAAGATCGGCATCCGCGAAATCGATCCGCGCGACGGTTGCTTTCCGCGCCTCAGACCCGCCAGCGCCGTCCATCGAGGGCGAGGCCGAAGCGGGTGGGGGTTCGGGCGAAGCTGGAAAGGCCGGCAAGGGCTGCGAGCGGATGGGTCACGACATAGGTCGGGATCGCTTCAAGAAGCTTGGTATGCGGCGCCTTGTCTTCGAAGGCGGCGCGGAATTCCGGCTTTTTCAGCGCCGGCAGGATTTTCTGCGAAATGCCGCCGGCGAGATAGACGCCGCCGCGGGCCATGAACACCATCGCCATGTCGCCGGCAAGACGGCCGAGATAGGTGGAAAACAGTGTGAGGGTTTCGACAGCCTGCGGGTCGGTGCCGTCGAGCCCGTGCTGGCTGACATCCTTCGGTTCATAGGGCTTGGGCTCGATGCCGTCGGCGGCGCAGATGGCGTTATAGAGGTTCACCATGCCGCGGCCGCACAGGATCTGCTCGGCGGCCACCCGGCCTTCGATCGTTTTGATGTGCGGAAAGATCTCGTAATCGCGCGCGGTGCGCGGGCCGACATCGATATGGCCGCCTTCGCCGGGAACCGGGATCCAGCGCTCCTCGGCATGGACGAGACCCGCGACACCGAGCCCGGTGCCGGGGCCGAGCACGACGCGCGAGGCCAGCATCTTGTCCGGCCGGTCGCCGATCGGCTCGCGAAACTCGTCCGGCATGTTGGCGATCGCCAGCGCCTGGGCCTCGAAATCATTGATGACGATCACGTCGACGAGGCCGAGATGGGCGATCATGTCGTGCGGCTTCACCACCCAGTCGCAATTGGTCAGCGGAATTTCATCGCCCCGGATCGGGCCGGCAACCGCGAGGATCGCGCTTCTCGGCTGCAGCGATGACTTGTCCATCACCGCCGCCTGGATCGCATCGTTGATCGTGGCGAAATCGGCCGTGTGCACGATCGGGAAGTCGCGCGGCTCGGCATAGGGATCGACCAGCAGCGAGAACCGGGCATTGGTGCCGCCGATATCGCCGATCAGGATGGGGAAGGCGAGCGGTTGTTCGAGCGGTATTCTGGCCATGGTGTTTCCCCTTGCGATCGGCAAAGCGCTTCTGCTTCTGGCGGTTCCGGACGGTGCGGTGATATCAACGCGAAAGTAATATCCGCAAGCCGGTTTGGCGTTTCCTACATCAGTTCAAACCGCTTTGAAAGGGCCGGCTCACCCTCTCGGCCTTTGCGTCGGCACGGGGCCGATTTCGGGCCAAGGCGCCAGCGGCGGCAGCGGGATTGTCGGCGTCAGCGCGGCCTGCGGCAGGTCGGCCGGCGCCGGCGCATCGAGCACGGCCGTGCAGGCCGCCGGCAGGTCGGACATGATTGTGTAGCTTGGCCGGGTCGGCTTGGGCGGCGGCTTTGCCGGTTTTTCGGGCGGCTTTTCAGGCTTTGCGGGCGCCCAGGGCTCGTCGGAAAGCCACCAGGCAAGGTTCGCGCCGCAGCCGTCATCGGCCATGTCCACACGGTTCTGCGGATCGCAATCGGGCGAGCCGGGGCGGCAGAACAGGCGGATATGGAAATGGTAGTGATGGCCGTAATAGGGGCGCACCTTGGCAAGGTTGGTGCGCTCGCCCTTCCAGTCGTCGCAGAGCGCCTTCTTGATTCCGGGATGGACGAAGATGCGCTGGACTTCCGGATAGCTCGCCGCCCGCATGATCAGGCGCTCGTGGGCCGGGGTGAATTTCTTCGGATCGACAAACAGCGTGCCGTCGTTCTTCAGCACGGATTGAGCGGAGATGTCTTCCCGCTCGCGTAGCGTCAGCCGCCGGTCGGGCATCGGGTTCAGCCAGATATCGGCGTCGAGCCCCACCTGATGGGAGGCGTGGCCGGACAGCATCGGCCCGCCGCGCGGCTGGGAAATATCGCCGACCAGTAGCCCCGGCCAGCCGTCATATTGCGCGGCCTCGCGCGACAGTTTCTTGATCAGCGCGATCGTGTCGGGGTGGCCGAAGCGGCGGTTGCGTGAAAGCCGCATCGCCTGCCATGTCGGCCCGTCGATCGGCAGCGCCTCGGCCCCGGCAAGGCAGCCCTTGGAATAAAAGCCTATCGATTGCGGCTTACCGGCGCTCGGCGCGGCTTCCGACGCGAACAGCACCTTGGCGGGCGGCGGAAAGTCCTCGGCAACGGCGGAAGATGCCGCCATTGCAAGGGCGAGGACTGCGGACAGGGTTTTGATCCACCGCATGCTGTTGCTCCCTCCATGCCGCGCGTTCCGGCCGAAACGGCAGGCGCAAAACCCGCTGCCACCATGTTTTCACGAAATGGCCACTTGTGCACCCATGCCGATATTTGCTTATTCTTGTTGCTGAAACGAGAAAAGCAAGCACGCAGAAGGCAAAAACCATGTGGATAAAGGCTGCTCGGGCGATCGTGATCGCAGTCGCGGGGCTTTCTGCCCCGGCTGTTCTGGCTGAGGACAATGGCGGCGGCGACTGGCATTATGCCAGCGCGCTGACCGGGAGCCCGCAATACGCTGAGGATTTCGCGCATTTCGATTATGCCGATCCGGATGCGCCGAAGGGCGGCGAGTTGAAGCTTTCGGCGACTGGCACGTTCGATTCGCTCAATCCCGTGCCCTATGGCGGCAACAAGGCGATCGGTCTCGGACTGGTGTTCGAAACGCTGATGACTCCCTCCGAAGACGAGATCAACGCGATGTACGGCCTTCTGGCCGAGGCTTTTCGCTATCCCGAAGACCTGTCCTCGGTCACCTATAGGCTGAATCCGGAAGCGAAATTCTCCGACGGCGAGCCTGTGACGCCGGAAGACGTCGTGTTCTCCTTCGACAGCTTCAAGACGCTGAACGCCCAATATGCCAATTATTATCGCCATGTG
The DNA here is from genome assembly GCF_053484295.1 of Martelella sp. AMO21009. Lineage (NCBI taxonomy): Bacteria > Pseudomonadati > Pseudomonadota > Alphaproteobacteria > Hyphomicrobiales > Aurantimonadaceae > Martelella > Martelella sp. AMO21009. The sequence continues at coordinate 59,300 of NZ_JBAKFR010000006.1, read as the reverse complement.
ACCAGCGCCGAGGCGACCGGCGAGCGTGAGGTGACCTTTCACTTCGACGAGACGGGAAACCGCGAACTGCCGCAGATTGTCGGCCAGCTTCTCGTCCTGCCCAAACACTGGTTCGAGGATGAGGATGGCACTATAGTCCACGATATTTCGGCCAGCACGCTGGAGAAGATTGTGGGCTCCGGCCCCTATGTGATCGACACGGTCAATCCGGGTTCGTCGATCACCTATCGACTGAATGACGACTATTGGGGGCGCGACCTCAACGTCAATGTCGGGCGCAACAATTTCGGCACGGTGAAATATCTCTATTTTGCCGACCTCGATGTCGCCTTCGAGGCCTTCCGCGCCGGCACGTTCGATTTCTGGGTCGAGACCCGGGCCAAGCGCTGGGCGACCGGCTATAATTTTCCGGCGGTCAAAGATGGCGATGTCACCCGCGAGGCGGTGCCCAACCCGCTGCGCACACGCGGCATCATGCAGGCGCTGGTGCCCAACAACCGCCGCGCGCCGTTCGATGACAAGCGGGTGCGCGAGGCGTTGATCTATGCCTTCGATTTCGAGACGATCAACAAGAACCAGTTGAGCGACGCCTATGCGCGCGACAATTCCTTCTGGTTCGGGACCGATCTGGCCTCATCCGGCCTGCCCAAGGGCGAGGAGTTGCAGATCCTCGATTCGGTGCGCGATCTGGTGCCGCCGGAGGTATTCAACAAGGCCAACAAGCTGCCGGTCGGTGGCACGCAGGAGCAATCGCGCGCCAACCTTCAGAAGGCGTTCGGGCTTTTGAGAGAGGCCGGGTTTGAAAGGCAGGGCGGCAAGCTGGTCAATAGCGAGACCGGTGAACCCTTCGCCTTCGAAATCCTTCTCGACAATCCCTCCCTGCAGGTTGTCGTGCTGCCCTATGTCGAGAACCTGCGCAAGCTTGGCATTGATGCTTCGGTTCGCGTGGTCGATACGTCGCAATATCAGAACCGAGTGAATGATTTCGACTATGATATGATCTGGGAGCTATGGCCCCAGTCGCTGAGCCCGGGCAACGAGCAGTTCAACTATTGGGGTTCGCAATCGGCCGACCAGCCGGGCTCGGAAAACTATGCCGGCATTTCCGATCCGGGCGTCGACGCGCTGATCCAGAAGATCGTGTTCGCCGATGACCGCGACACGCTGGTCGCCGCCACCAAGGCGCTCGATCGGGTGCTGCTCGCCAATGACTATATCATTCCGCTCTATTATTCGCGCGACTACCGCATCGCCTACTGGAACACGATCACCCACGGTGAATTCCCCGAATACGGCCTCGATTTCCCCGCCGGCTGGTGGTCGACGGAGGCGGAATGAGAGTGCGGTTTGGCGGCGTGTCGTTAGCGGCAGAGGCCTGTGATTGCCGTGCAAGCTTGTCCGTAAAGCACCGGGGGGCTGACAACGCTAGCGCTCGGAAGATTGTTTCCGGACATTGCCACTTGCTCCCGATATTCTCTCCCGCTTGCGGGAGAGATGCCCCGAAAGGGGCAGTGAGGGTGATGCAGCATGTCAGTCTTGTGAGGGCGCCCGTGTGGATAGACTCCCCCCTCACTGTCGCTCTCGCGACATCTCTCCCCTCCGGGGCGAGAAGACTTGGGGGCTATGCGGCGATGAGCCTTCATGATGGGAGATTCAAGGGAGCTTCACTGCGATTCCATCCCGCCGGGAGCGCTGCATAATGGGCTCCTACATCCTCCGCCGCATCCTGCTGATGATCCCGACGCTGATCGGGATCATGACGATATCGTTCATCATCGTGCAGTTCGCGCCGGGCGGGCCGGTGGAACAGGTGATCGCCGAGATCAACGGGCAGGGCGGCGGCGCCGAGAGCCGGATTTCCGGCGGCTCCGATGCCGGCATGTCGATGGACAGTTTCGACAGTTCCTCCTCCTCCAGCTATCGCGGGGCGCAGGGGCTCGATCCCGAACTGATCGCCGATCTCGAGCGGCAGTTCGGCTTCGACAAGCCGCCGCTGACCCGTTACCTGCTGATGATGCGCGATTTCGCGACCTTCAATTTCGGCGACAGCTTCTTTCGCAATTCCTCCGTCATCGACCTGATCATCGACAAGCTGCCGGTATCGATTTCGCTCGGCGTGTGGGTGCTGATCCTGTCCTACGGCATCTCGATCCCGCTCGGCATCCGCAAGGCGGTGAAGGACGGCTCGCGCTTCGACGTCTGGACCTCGGGCGTGATCGTCATCGGCTACGCCATTCCGGGCTTCCTGCTCGGCATCCTCCTGATCATCCTGTTCGCCGGCGGTTCCTTCTTCGACTGGTTCCCGCTGCGCGGCCTGGTCTCCGACAATTTCGCGCAACTGCCCTTGTGGCAGAAGCCGCTTGACTATTTCTGGCATCTGGCGCTGCCGCTGATCGCGCTGTCGGTCTCCTCCTTCGCCACCACCACGCTTTTGACTAAGAACTCGTTCATCGACGAGATCGGCAAGCAATATGTGGTCACCGCCCGCGCCAAGGGGCTGACCGAGAACAAGGTGCTCTATGGTCACGTGTTCCGCAATGCGATGCTGATCGTGATCGCGGGCTTTCCGGGCTCGTTCATACTGGCCTTCTTCACCGGCTCGCTGCTGATCGAGAACGTGTTCTCGCTCGATGGTCTCGGCCGGCTCGGCTATCTGTCGCTGGTCAATCGCGACTATCCGGTGGTGTTCGCCACGCTCTACATCTTCTCGTTGCTCGGGCTGGTGATCGGGCTCATCTCCGACCTGATCTATACCTGGATCGATCCGCGCATCGATTTCGAAAAGAGGGATGTGTGAGATGAGCGAACTCGCATCCCCCGATGTGGCGGCAAACGTGCCGAAATCCGGCATCCTGTCGCCAATGAACCTCAGGCGCTGGCAGAATTTCAAGGCGAACCGCCGCGGGTTCTGGTCGCTGTGGATCTTCCTGTTCCTGTTCATCATCAGCCTTGGCGCGGAATTCGTCGCCAACGACAAGCCGCTGATCGCCTCCTATAACGGCGAGATCCTGTTTCCGGTGCTTGTCGATTATCCCGAGGAGAAGTTCGGCGGCTTTTTGGCCGTGACCGATTACCGCTCCGGCTTCATTCGCGACGAGATCGAGGCCAATGGCTGGATGATCTGGCCGCCGGTGCGCTATTCCTATCGCACGATCAACGCCAATGTACCCTATTCCGCGCCGACGCCGCCCTTCTGGCTGATGAGCAAGGAGGAGCGCTGCGCCGGCTATCCGGAGGGCGTGGACGATCCGGCCTGCGTGCTCGGCAATATGAACTGGCTCGGCACGGATGATCTGGCGCGCGATGTGCTCGCCCGCGTGATCTACGGCTTCCGCATCTCGGTGCTGTTCGGCCTGTTGCTCACCGGCTTCTCGGCCGTCATCGGCGTCAGTGCCGGCGCGGTGCAGGGCTATTTCGGCGGCTGGGTCGATCTTTTGATGCAGCGCTTCATCGAGATCTGGTCGTCGCTGCCGACGCTCTACATTCTTCTCATCATCGCCGCGATCCTGCCGCCCGGCTTCTGGGTGCTGCTCGGCGTGATGCTGGTGTTCTCCTGGGTCAGTTTCGTCGCCGTGGTGCGCGCTGAATTTCTCAGGGCGCGCAATTTCGAATATGTCCGCGCCGCCCGCGCGCTCGGCGTCGGCAATGGCACGATCATGTTCCGCCATCTTCTGCCGAACGCGATGGTGGCGACCTTGACCTTCGTGCCGTTCATCCTGTCGGGTGCGATCGTGACGCTGACGTCGCTCGACTTCCTGGGCTTCGGCATGCCGCCGGGCTCGCCCTCGCTCGGCGAGCTTGTCAACCAGGGCAAGAGCAATCTGCAGGCCCCCTGGCTCGGCATCACCGCCTTCATGACGCTCTCCATCATGCTGTCGCTGCTGGTGTTCGTCGGCGAAGCGGTGCGCGATGCCTTTGATCCGAGGAAGACGTTCCAATGACAAAGACGCCTCTTCTCTCCGTGAAAGACCTTTCCGTCGCCTTCCGCCAGGGCGGGGCGGAAAGCCTTGCCGTCGACCGGGTGTCGTTCGACATCATGCCGGGCGAGGTGGTGGCGCTGGTGGGCGAATCGGGCTCCGGCAAGTCCGTGACCGCCGCCTCCGTGCTGCGATTGCTGCCCTATCCGGCTGCAAGCCACCCGAGCGGCGAGATCCTGTTTGAGGGCCGCGACCTGTTGAAGGCCGATGACAGGACCCTGCGCGAAGTGCGCGGCGGCGATATCACCCAGATATTCCAGGAACCGATGACCTCGCTCAACCCGCTTCACACGGTGGAACGGCAGGTCGGCGAGACGCTGTCGCTGCATGGCGGCATGACGGGCGCTGCGGCGCGCAAGCGGATACTGGAGCTCCTGAACGAGGTCGGCATTCGCGAGGCGGAAAAGCGGCTTGGCGCGTTCCCGCACGAGTTGTCCGGCGGACAGCGCCAGCGCGTGATGATCGCGATGGCGCTCGCCAACCGTCCGAAACTGCTGATCGCCGACGAGCCGACGACCGCCCTTGATGTAACGGTGCAGGCGCAGATATTGAAACTGCTGAAGTCGCTTCAACGCGATCATGGCATGTCGATGCTGTTCATCACCCATGATCTTGGCATCGTGCGCAAATTCGCCGATCGCGTCTGCGTCATGACCAAGGGCAAGATCGTCGAGCATGGCCCCGTCGCCGAGATTTTCGATGATCCGCAGCATGACTACACAAAACACCTGCTCGCCGCCGAGCCGAAGGGCACGCCGCCGGCGCATGATCCGGCGCGCGAAGTGGTGATGGAGGCGGACAATCTGAAGGTCTGGTTCCCGGTCAAGACCGGCCTGCTGCGCAAGACCGTCGACCACGTCAAGGCGGTCAATGGCATCTCGCTGAAGCTGAGGGCCGGCGAGACGCTCGGCGTCGTCGGCGAGAGCGGGTCGGGCAAGACCACGCTCGGCCTGGCGCTGACGCGGATGATCTCGTCCGAAGGCCGGATCGCCTTCGTCGGCAAGGATATCGATGCCTACAGCTTCAAGGCGATGAAGCCGCTGCGCGAACAGATGCAGATCGTGTTTCAGGACCCCTATGGCTCGCTGTCGCCGCGCATGTCGATCGGCGAGATCATTGCCGAGGGGCTGAAGATCCACGAGCGCGGGCTTTCGGCCGCCGAGCGCGAAGCCCGCGTCGGCGCGGCGCTGGAGGAGGTGGGGCTCGACGCCGCCACCCGCTGGCGCTATCCGCACGAGTTTTCCGGTGGCCAGCGCCAGCGCGTCGCGATCGCCCGCGCCATGGTGCTGAAACCCCGCTTCGTGATGCTGGACGAACCGACCTCCGCGCTCGACATGAGCGTGCAGGCGCAAGTGGTCGATCTGCTTTCCGCGCTGCAGAAGAAGCACAATCTCGCCTATCTGTTCATCAGCCACGACCTGAAAGTGGTGCGCGCGCTGGCGAACGAGATCATCGTCATGCGGCTTGGCGAGGTGGTGGAGCGCGGACCGGCGAAGGACGTGTTCGAGAACCCGCAGGCCGAGTACACCAAAGCGCTGCTCGCCGCAGCCTTCGACATCGAGCCGATCGAAGCGGACTGACCGCTCCGTCGCCTTTCCCCCTGAACTACGTCAAATGACGTATGTGGGGTTTTACCGCCCTCAACGATAGTTGGTCGAGGCGCTGCTCCCGCGGCGTCGCGAATTCAAAAAGCCGTTCAGGCGATAGTCGTTGAGGGGAATAAAACGATGAATTTCACAAAGGGATTGACCAGCGCCGCGCTTCTCGCCGCGCTCACCACCGCCGGCATGGGCGGCATGGCCTATGCCCAGGAAGACACGATCAAGGTCGGCATCCTGCATTCGCTGTCCGGCACGATGGCGATTTCGGAAACCACGCTGAAAGACGCCATGCTGATGCTGATCGAGCAGCAGAACGAGAAGGGCGGCCTTCTCGGCAAGCAGCTTGAAGCCGTCGTCGTCGACCCGGCATCGGATTGGCCGCTCTTTGCCGAAAAGGCGCGCGAGCTGATCGAGGGCGACAATGTCGCCGCCGTGTTCGGTTGCTGGACTTCCGTGTCGCGCAAATCGGTTCTGCCGGTGTTCGAGGAACTCGACAACATCCTGTTCTACCCCGTCCAGTATGAGGGCGAGGAAAGCCAGCGTAACGTGTTCTATACCGGTGCCGCTCCCAACCAGCAGGCGATCCCCGCCGTTGATTACCTGATGGAAAATGACGGCGTCGAGCGCTGGGTGCTGGCCGGCACCGACTATGTCTATCCGCGCACCACCAACAAGATCCTTGAAGCCTATCTCAAGGATCACGGCGTTGCCGAAGAAGACATCATGATCAACTACACGCCCTTCGGCTTCTCCGACTGGCAGACGATCGTCTCCGACATCAAGAATTTCGGCTCGGAAGGCAAGAAGACCGCTGTTGTCTCCACCATCAATGGCGACGCCAATGTGCCGTTCTACAAGGAACTCGCCAATCAGGGCATTTCGGCCTCCGACATTCCGGTCGTCGCCTTCTCGGTCGGCGAGGAAGAGCTTGCCGGTCTCGATACCGGCCCGCTGGTCGGTCATCTCGCCGCCTGGAACTACTTCCAGTCTGTCGATACCGATGCGAACTACGACTTCATCGACGCCTGGCACGCCTTCACCGGCGATGACGCCCGCGTGACCAACGACCCGATGGAAGCCCATTACATCGGCTTCAACATGTGGGTGAAGGCGGTTGAAAAGGCCGGCACCACCGATCCGGACGCCGTGATCGATGCCATGGTCGGGGTTGCGGTTCCGAACCTTTCCGGCGGCTATTCGGCGATGATGCCGAACCACCACATCACCAAGCCGGTGCTGATCGGCGAGATCCAGGACGATGGCCAGTTCGACATCGTCTACGAAACCCCCGGCCTCGTCGCCGGCGACGCATGGTCCGACTTCCTGCCGGACTCGAAGAACCTGATTGCCGACTGGCGCGCTCCGATGTCGTGCGGCAACTTCAATGTCGAGACCGGGAAATGCGGCGGCATGTCCGAGTAAACTGAGCTCGACGCCGGGCGCGATCAGACCGATCGCGCCCGGTCAACAGGGGGGCGGCCGGATATTGCGCGGGCCGTCGATAATGGGGGCGCATATGTCCGTTTTCTTCCACAAGCACAATTTCAGAGCTTTCATTCTAGCAGCCCTTTTCATTCTGACATGTGCGCCCCTTTCTTTTGCCCAGACCGACCTTTCCGGCATGATCGGTCAGTTCGGCATGGTGCGTGGTTTCGGCGAAACCGAAGCGCTGGTGAACGAGCTTGCCGCAACCGGCGACGATGCCGCGATTCCCACGCTGAAAGCCCTTGCCAATGGCGATCTCTATGCCCGCAAGGATGATGGCAAGGTGTTCATCACTAGCAAGGGCTCTTCCAGCCGCAACCTCTTGCTGATTGACCCCCTGACCGGCGAGGAGGCCGGCGAAGTCTCCAAACGCGACCTCGACAAGATCAAGGTCAACAACAATCTCCGCTCCACAATCGATGCCGCCCTTGCCGGCATGACGCTGATGAGCCCGAAGCGCGACACAAGGCTTTCGGCTGCGCAGTCGCTGCTGAAGGCGCCGAGCGAGGACAATCTGGTCCTTCTCGAAAAGGCGCTGGAGAAGGAGGAGGACAGCGAAATCGCCACCGTCCTGTCCCAGGCGCGGGCCGTTTCCATACTGAATTCCGACCGCAGCCCCGAGGAAAAGGCCGAGGCCATTTCCGATATCGCTGATATCGGCGGACGCGAGGCGATTTCGATCCTGCTGTCGGCGCGCTCCAGCGTCGGCCCCGAGCTGCAGGACGAAATCGATGCGGCGCAGGCGAAGATCGAAAAGCGCCTGGCCTTTTGGGACCTTGGTCAGAATGTCTGGTACGGCCTGTCGCTCGGCTCGGTGCTGCTTCTGGCTGCGATCGGGCTCGCCATTACCTTCGGCGTCATGGGCGTCATCAACATGGCCCATGGCGAAATGGTGATGATCGGGGCCTATTCCACCTTCGTGGTCCAGCAGGTGATCCGCACATCCTATCCGCACCTTTTCGACTGGTCGCTGGCAATCGCGCTTCCGGTCGCCTTCATCGTCACCGCCGCCGTCGGGCTTGTGATCGAGCGCGGCGTGATCCGCTTTCTCTATGGCCGGCCGCTGGAAACGCTGCTTGCCACCTGGGGCGTATCGCTGATCCTGCAGCAGGCGGTGCGCACCATTTTCGGCCCCACCAATCGCGAGGTCGGCAATCCGTCCTGGATGTCCGGTTCCTTCGATGTCGGCGGGCTGGTGATTACCTGGTCCAGGCTCTGGATCGTGATGTTCTCGCTTGCCGTGTTCTTCGCCCTTCTTGTGTTGATGAAGCGCTCGGCCTTCGGCCTGCAAATGCGGGCCGTCACCCAGAACCGGCGCATGGCCGCTTCCATGGGCATCCGCACACCCTGGGTTGACGCCTTCACCTTCGCGCTCGGATCGGGCGTTGCGGGCCTTGCCGGCGTGGCGCTGTCGCAGATCGACAATGTCTCCCCCAATCTCGGCCAGTCCTACATCATCGACTCATTCATGGTCGTGGTCTTCGGCGGCGTCGGCAATCTGTGGGGCACGTTTGTCGGCGCCTTCTCGCTCGGCATCCTCAACAAGTTCCTGGAACCCTATGCCGGGGCGGTGCTCGGCAAGATCCTGGTTCTGGTCTTCATCATCCTGTTCATCCAGAAACGGCCGCGCGGGCTGTTCGCACTCAAGGGAAGGGCGGTGGAAGCATGATCACGGCCCATCTTTTCCGCTCGCTCGACCGCAAGGTCTCGATCGCGATCGTCATCCTCTTCGCCATCGCGTTGCTGGTGCCGTTCGCAAACCTAATCATCCCGGCCGACAGCGCCTTTCACCTGCCGACCTATCTGGTCTCGCTGTTCGGCAAATATCTCTGCTATGCGCTGCTGGCGCTGTCGCTCGATCTCGTCTGGGGCTTCTGCGGCATTCTCTCGCTCGGCCATGGCGCGTTCTTCGCGCTCGGCGGCTATGCCATGGGCATGTATCTTATGCGCCAGATCGGCCCGCGCGGGGTCTATGGCGACCCAATCCTGCCGGATTTCATGGTGTTCTTGAACTATCAATCGCTGCCCTGGTTCTGGCACGGCTTCGACATGTTCTGGTTCGCGATGCTGATGGTGCTCCTGGTGCCGGGGGCGCTTGCCTTCGTGTTCGGCTGGTTCGCCTTCCGCTCGCGCGTCAACGGCGTCTATCTCTCGATCATCACCCAGGCGATGACCTATGCGTTGCTGCTCGCCTTCTTCCGCAACGATATGGGCTTCGGCGGCAATAACGGGCTGACGGATTTCAAGGATATTCTGGGCTTTTCGGTGCAGGCCGATACCACCCGTGCCGCGCTGTTCGCCGCTTCGGCCATCTTCCTCGCCATCGGTCTCTTCATTACGTCGGCGATCGTGCGCTCCAAGGCCGGCAAGGTGCTGGTCGGCGTGCGCGATGCCGAAAGCCGGGTGCGGTTTCTGGGCTACCGCGTGGAGAACTACAAGCTCTTCACCTTCGTCGCCTCCGCCATGATGGCGGGCGTCGCCGGCGCGCTCTATGTGCCGCAGGTCGGCATCATCAATCCTGGCGAATTCGCCCCCGCAAACTCCATCGAAGTGGTGATCTGGACGGCGGTTGGCGGCCGCGCGACGCTGATCGGGCCGATCATCGGGGCGATCCTCGTCAATGGCGGCAAGACCATCTTCACCGGGCTTTTCCCCGCCTTCTGGCTATTCGCGCTCGGCGGCCTGTTCGTCGCCGTCACCCTGTTCCTGCCGAAGGGCATCGTCGGGACACTTGCGCCACGGTTTTCGAAAAAGCCAGGCCCGGACGCCAAGGAGCGGATCGAACACTCGGAAGAGGCCGAAGCCGGCATTGACGGCATTGCAGAGGAGCCGGCCCGATGAGCCCCCATGAAAAACGCGCCAAAAGCCTGCTCTACCTCGACAATGTCTCGGTGTCGTTCGATGGCTTCAAGGCGCTGAACAGCCTGTCCTTCGTCATCGACCCCGGCGAGTTGCGCGCCGTGATCGGCCCGAACGGCGCGGGCAAGACCACGATGATGGACATCATCACCGGCAAGACGCGGCCGGACGTGGGCGAGGTGTTCTTCTCCGACACGATAGACCTCACCCGCCGCGATGAGGCCGATATCGCCCAGCTCGGCATCGGCCGCAAATTCCAGAAGCCGACCGTGTTCGAAAGCCATACGGTATGGGACAATCTGGAACTGGCGCTGAACCGCAAACGGGGCGTGTTTTCCACCCTGTTCTACAGCCTTACCGGCGAAGATCGCGACCGCATCGAGGAAATCCTCGAGACGATCCGTATGACGGCGCGCCGTGATGAACTGGCCGCAAATCTCTCCCACGGTCAGAAACAATGGCTCGAAATCGGCATGTTGCTGGCGCAGGAACCGAAGCTGCTGCTCGTCGACGAACCCGTCGCCGGCATGACCGACGCCGAAACCGTGGAAACCGCCCGCCTGTTGCGCGAGATCGCGAAAACGCGGGCGGTGGTTGTCGTTGAACACGACATGGGCTTCGTCCGCGACCTCGGCGTCAAGGTCACCTGCCTCGCCGAAGGCTCCGTGCTCGCCGAAGGGTCCATAGACTTCGTGTCGAACGACCCGAAGGTGATCGAGAATTATCTCGGGAGGTGAGGATGGCGGACGGTGCGAGCGCGGCGAATCATCGCCTGGATCCTCGGGTCAAGCCCGAGGATGACCCGTGGGGAGGGGAAGGGGCAAGTGCGGCAGCCTCGCGGGGCATTGCGGTCTCTCGTTCCTGCATATCAAAGAAAAGGTCGTGCGCGTGGCGCCTTCGTTGCTTGGTGTCACGAGCCTCCCCTCTCGCGTCATCCTCGGGCTTGACCCGAGGATCCAGGCCGGATCGCTCAGAGGAACGTTTCGTAAAGATCGTCCCAACCGGGGTTCATTCCATTCACCAGGGCGATCTTCCACGCCCGGTTCCATTGCTTCAGAGCCTTCTCGCGCGCTATCGCGCTCCCGATCTCGTAATGCTCCTCGTACCACACCAGTCTGTTGCAGCCGTAGCGGCTGGTGAAGCCGGGAACGAGCCCTTCCCGATGCTCATAAATGCGTCGTTCGAGATCGCGGGTCACGCCGATGTAAAGCGTTCCGTGCGGCCTGTTGGTAACGATATAGACATAACCAGTCATAGCGCTTTGCCGGGTTGCCTGGATCCTCGGGTCAAGCCCGAGGATGACACGAGTGGGACGGGGTGGAAAGAATTTGCTGCCGGAGCGCTCGCCAAAACGTATATGAATGCGCGCCGTACTCTCCCCCTTTCTGCGTCATCCTCGGGCTTGACCCGAGGATCCAGGCGGCTGGCTCTGACCTGTCGGTATCCTCTCCTTGCGAAAAAGGTTCAACTCCATGCTAACCATTGAAAACGTCGACCTCCACTATGGCGCCGCGCAGGCGCTCAGGAGTGTCTCGCTGACGGCGGAAATGGGTAAGATCACCTGCGTGCTGGGGCGTAATGGGGTTGGCAAGTCCTCGCTGCTGCGGGCCGTCACCGGCCAGCATCCGATATCGGGCGGTGCAATCAGTTTCGGCGGTGACAAGCTTGATGGGCTCGCGCCTTACGCCCGCGCCAAACGCGGCGTCGGCTATGTGCCGCAGGGGCGTGAGATCTTTCCGCTGCTCACCGTTCGGGAAAATCTCGAGACCGGGTTCGCGCCTCTGCAGCGCGCCGACCGCACCATTCCCGACGAGATCTTCTCGCTGTTTCCGGTGCTGCAAACCATGCTATCGCGTCGCGGCGGTGATCTTTCCGGCGGTCAGCAGCAGCAACTCGCCATCGGCCGCGCCATGGTGACAAGACCGAAAATCCTGGTGCTGGACGAGCCGACCGAAGGCATCCAGCCCTCGATCATCAAGGATATCGGCCGCGCAATCCGCTATCTTCGCGACTCAACGGGCATGGCGATCCTGCTGGTCGAGCAATATCTCGATTTCTGCCGCGAACTTGCCGACAAGGTCTATATCATGGACCGCGGCGTGATCGTTCACGAGGGCGCGGCCGAGACGCTCGATACGGCCGAGGCCCGGCGTCACCTCACGGTGTGATGCTTCCATGCGCAAATGAGAAGAATTTGTGCTCTTTTGCGGGAGCGACAGACGCGGTTCCAGCGTTTAACTTTTTATCGGGGCGCGGCGCGGCAGACCGAAGCGTGAAATCTTCCGCCCGGCTCATCGATACGGCACGAAACTTGCGTTTAGCCGATCGACAGCAGCATGATAAAAAGGAAAACCAATGGGCTGGAACCATCAATCGCGCGGGCGGGCCGCAGGATCGGCGCGGGCGCGCGCCGGCGGGCTCAAGCACGCCGCGGCGCGTGGGTCAACGCGCGTTCTGGAGGGGGCATGTTCGTCGGGATGGAACTGTTGACGCCGGGCCTTGCCACAGGGCCGCAGCGGACGTCGGGCACCGGGCGCGTGAGCGCGAAATCGGCCGGCGGCAAGTCGCGCCTCGATGTCTTCTATCAGGAGGGCGCGGCCAAGATCCGCATTCCCGAAAGCTTCGACGGTGCGATGGAGGCGGTGCTGATCAACACCTCCGGCGGGCTGACGGGCGGCGACCGGCTGCAATGGGAACTGGAGGCAGGTGACGGCACGGCGCTGACGGCGACCACGCAGGCCTGCGAGAAAATCTACCGCTCCGACAGCGGCCCGGCGGGGATCGATACCGAGATCAGGGTCGGTGACAACGCCCGGCTCGACTGGCTGCCGCAGGAGACCATCCTGTTCGACGACGCCTCGCTCAACCGCCGGCTCGATGTCGATCTGGCCGAAACGGCCGAGTTCCTGGCGATCGAGGCCGTGCTTCTGGGCCGCAAGGCCATGGGCGAGGCGGTGCGCTGCGGCAATTTCCGCGATCGCTGGCGGGTGCGCCGTTCGGGCACGCTGATCCATGCCGAGGACGTGCGCATGACCGGCGATATCGAAAATCTGGTGGCGCAGACGGCGGTGCTTGGCGGTGATGTTGCTTTCGCCACACTGCTCTACTGCGGGCCCCGCGCGGAAGCGCTGATGCCGAAAGTGCGCGAAGCACTGGGCGAGACCTCCGCCGGCGCCAGCGAGTGGAACGGCAAGCTCGTCGCCCGCATCGTCGCCGCTGATGGCTATAGTTTGCGAAAAAGCCTGATTCCCGCGCTCAAGGTCTTGCGGGACGGGCAGAATCTGCCGAAAGTCTGGCATCTGTGAGTTGCAACGGAATGAGAGAACCGCATGAACCTGACGCCGCGTGAAAAAGACAAACTGCTTGTTTCGATGGCCGCCATGGTCGCACGGCGGCGGCTGGAGCGCGGGGTGAAGCTCAACTATCCCGAGGCGATCGCGCTGATTTCCGATTTCGTGGTCGAGGGCGCGCGCGACGGCCGTCCGGTGGCCGAACTGATGGAGGCCGGCGCCCATGTCATCACCCGCGAACAGGTGATGGAAGGCGTTCCCGAAATGATCCACGACATCCAGGTGGAAGCCACCTTCCCCGACGGCACCAAGCTGGTGACCGTGCATGAGCCGATACGGTGAGGAGGAGACCAACATGATCCCCGGTGAACTGATTACCGCAGACGGCGAGATTGAAATCAATGCCGGTCTGCCGACCGTGACGCTGACCGTTTCCAATACCGGCGACCGGCCGGTGCAGGTTGGCAGCCATTACCATTTTTTCGAGACCAATCCGGGCCTTGCCTTCGAGCGCGACAAGGCGCGCGGCATGCGGCTCGATATTCCCGCCGGCACGGCGGTGCGGTTCGAGCCCGGCCAGACGCGCGATGTCACGCTGGTGCCGTTTGCGGGCAACCGCACGGTCTACGGGTTCCGACAGGACATTATGGGGAAGCTTTGATCATGGCCGTTCAGCATTACCACGGAAGCTGCCAGTGCGGCGCAGTCGACTTCGATGTTGATATCGAACTTGGCCACACCATCACCTGCAACTGCTCGCGCTGCAAGCGGCTCGGCTCGGTGCTGGCGTTTGCGCCACGCGAAGACTTCACGTTGAACAGCGGCGAGGACAACCTGACCGAATACCTGTTCAACAAGCACCAGATCCATCACCTGTTCTGCAAGACCTGCGGCATCGAGAGCTTTGCCTATGCCACCGGTCCCGACGGGGCCGAGATGGTCGCGGTCAACGCCAATTGCCTTGATGGCGTCGATCCCCGCAGCCTCGCCCCACAGCATTACGACGGCGCGGCCGTATAAATTTTCCGCCCCAGGAGGAACTTCATGCCTTTCAAGATGTCCCGCGCCTCTTATGCGTCCATGTTCGGCCCGACCACCGGCGACAGGGTGCGGCTTGCCGATACCGAGCTTTTCGTCGAGGTCGAGAAGGACTTCACCCATTACGGCGACGAGGTGAAGTTCGGCGGCGGCAAGGTGATCCGCGACGGCATGGGCCAGAGCCAGGCGTCGCGCGCGGAGGGCGCGGTCGACACGGTGATGACCAATGCGCTGATCATCGATCACTGGGGCATCGTGAAAGCCGATATCGGCATCAAGGACGGCCGCATCGCCGGCATCGGCAAGGCCGGCAACCCGGATACGCAGGCCGGCGTCGACATCATCATCGGACCGGGAACGGAGTCGATCTCGGCCGAAGGCAAGATCGTCACCGCCGGCGGCATGGACGCGCATATCCACTTCATCTGCCCGCAGCAGATCGAGGAAGCGTTGATGGCGGGGCTGACCTGCATGCTCGGCGGCGGAACCGGCCCGGCCTACGGCACCTTCGCTACCACCTGCACGCCCGGTCCCTGGCATATCGAGCGGATGATCCAGGCGGCGGATGCGTTTCCGATGAATCTTGCGTTTTCGGGCAAGGGCAATGCCTCGCTGCCGGGCGCGCTGGAAGAACAGGTGCTGGGCGGCGCGGCCGCGCTCAAGCTGCATGAGGACTGGGGCACGACCCCGGCGGCGATCGACAATTGCCTTTCGGTGGCCGACAAATACGACGTTCAGGTGATGATCCACACCGACACGCTGAATGAATCGGGCTTCGTCGAGGACACGGTGAATGCCTTCAAGGGACGCACCATCCACGCCTTCCACACCGAGGGCGCCGGCGGCGGTCACGCGCCGGACATCATCAAGATCTGCGGCCTTTCGAACGTCATTCCGTCCTCGACCAACCCGACCCGGCCCTACACGGTCAACACCATCGCCGAGCATCTCGACATGCTGATGGTCTGCCACCATTTGTCGCCGTCGATCCCGGAGGACATCGCCTTTGCCGAAAGCCGCATCCGCAAGGAGACGATCGCGGCGGAGGATATCCTGCACGATATCGGCGCGTTCTCGATCATCTCGTCGGACAGCCAGGCCATGGGCCGCGTTGGCGAGGTGATCATCCGCACCTGGCAGACCGCCGACAAGATGAAACGCCAGCGCGGCCGCCTGCCGCAGGAAACCGGCGAGAACGACAATTTCCGGGCAAAGCGCTATATCGCCAAATATACGATCAACCCCGCGATCGCCCACGGGCTTTCCCACGAGATTGGCTCGGTCGAGGTGGGAAAACGCGCCGATCTGGTGATGTGGGACCCGGCGCTGTTCGGCGTCAAACCGGAGATGATCATCATCGGCGGCACGATCGCGGCGGCCCAGATGGGCGACCCGAACGCCTCGATCCCGACGCCGCAGCCGATGCATTACCGCTACATGTTCGGCGCTTACGGCAAGTCGCGCACCAATTCCTCCGTCACATTCGTCTCCGAAGCCTCGCTCGATGCCGGCCTCGCCCACAAGCTCGGCGTTTCCAAGCAGCTTCTGCCGGTAAAGAATACCCGCGGCGGCATCTCCAAGGCCTCGATGGTGCACAATTCCGCCACGCCGGAGATTTCCGTCGACCCGGAAACCTACGAGGTCCGCGCCGATGGCGAGGTGTTGACCTGCGAGCCGGCCGAGGTCCTGCCGATGGCGCAGCGTTATTTCCTGTTCTGAACGGGGGGCGTCGCTCAGGCGACGATTTTCGAAACCAGATCCGGGTATTGCGCTATCACACGGACATAGGCGACGGCGAAGTCGGGTGCGGTGACGCGCGCCTGCTCCCAATCGCGAAGTGTGCCCACGGGAACGCGAAATCTGCCGGCGAATTCCGTTTGCGACAGGCCGAGCGCCGTTCTCGTCCGGCGGATCAGGCGAGCGCGTTGGCCGCGATCTTCCGCCGAAGCGCTTACATCGAAGTCTTCGGCGTCAGTCGGGTCAGCTCTCAAGACGATAGAATCGTTCTTCACCCTTGTTACTCCTACTAACCGATATGAAGCGCGGCATATCGTCCCGCCAAACGAATACGCCGGTAAAACAACGCCCGTCGACCATGCCGATGACCTTGAACCGTTCCTCACCATCTATTGGGCGGATCGACGGTATGATCAGGTGCTCCAAATCATCGAATATACGGTCCCCGAATGCGAGCGGCAGACCGTGCTTCTTCCTGTTGATGGCGTCCTTGGCAGGGTCGAAGCGCTGAACCATGCGAGGATTATACGGAAATTCCGTAATCCCTGCAACCGGCATCGCTACCCATGCGCCCCGCGCATACCCGCTATGCGTTTACCTTTAATCGGGCTTGCCGGCCTTTGATTCCCGGTCTGGAATCGTTAAATTCGGGCCAAGCTTGAAGCAACAAATTCCCAAGACTGAGCAAGGAGATCGCCATGATCGGCCGTAAAGTTCCGAATGTCACCTTCCGCACCCGCGTCCGCGATGAAAGCATCGAGGGGCCGAACCCGTTCCGTTGGCAGGACATGACCTCGGACGATTATTTCAAGGGCAAGCGCGTCGTGCTGTTCTCGCTGCCGGGTGCCTTCACCCCGACCTGCTCGACCTATCAGCTTCCCGATTTCGAAAAGCTGTTCCCCGAGTTCCAGGCGCAGGGCATCGACGACATCTACTGCATGTCGGTCAATGACGCCTTCGTCATGAACGCCTGGGCCAAGGGCCAGAATCTTGAGCACGTCAAGGTCATTCCGGACGGCTCCGGCGAGTTCACCCGCAAGATGGGCATGCTCGTCAACAAGGACAATCTCGGCTTCGGCATGCGCTCCTGGCGCTATGCCGCCATCATCAATGATGGCGTTGTCGAGCAGTGGTTCGAGGAAGAGGGCTTCTCCGACATGTGCGAGACCGACCCCTACAGCGTGTCCTCGCCGCAGAACATTCTCGAAAACCTGAAGCGCGAAGCCAAGGCCGCCTGAGGCCTTTTGGCCCGCTTCGACGAAAAGCAAGGGCGGTCGGTCAACGGCCGCCCTTTTTCTTGCGCCGCGTGTCCAGGCTGCCGCGATGCACGCGCTTGCCAAGCGTCGCAATCTTGTTATGAAGGTAGGAACGCCCGGCATCGTTACAGACCGGGTCGATCAAGGGGAAAGCATGCAGCGCGTTACCAGTTTCATTCCCGCGGGCGAGGCCAGCGGCGCGGTCGCCGGCCGTGTCGAGCTGACGCATGACGGGCGGCATCTTCGCCGCAAGGCGCTGAAGCTTTCCAGTGGCGAGAGCGTGATGCTCGACCTGAAGGAAGCAGTGCTGTTTGCCACCGGCGACCGGCTGGTGCTGGAGGACGGAAGCACGATCGAGATCGTCGCCGCGCCGGAGGAACTCTATGAAATCCATGCCCATGACAAACTGCACCTGATCCAGCTTGCCTGGCATCTCGGCAATCGTCACCTGCCCGCCCAGATCGAGGAAGGACGGATCCTGATCCTGCGCGATCACGTGATCCGCCAGATGCTGGAGGGCCTCGGCGCGCATGTGCACGAGGTCGTTGAACCGTTTCAGCCGGTGCGCGGCGCCTATCACAGCGGACATTCTCACGGAGACCACCACCATCACGGCCATCACCACGATTGACGGCAGCGCCGTTTCGGGCGCCGCGCTTTTACGGCTGTTGTCCTGGCTCTCGCCGGCGTTTCCGCTCGGCGGCTTTTCCTATTCGGGCGGGCTCGAGCGCGCGGTGCATGACCGGCTGCTGGAAGATGCGGATGACGTGGCCGAATGGCTCGCTGTCTCGCTTCGCCACGGTTTTCTCTGGAACGACGCCGTGCTGTTGTGCGAGGCCCATCGCGCGGCGGGCGATCCGGAGCGGCTTGCCGCGACGGCCGCCCTTGCCACAGCGCTTGCCGGTTCGCGCGAACGCCATGCCGAAACGCTGGCGCTGGGTGCTGCCTTTGTCGCTGCCGCCGGCGCGTGGTCCGCACCCGGTGACGAAGCCCTGCCGCCGGAAACGCCGCTGCCGGTCGCCTTCGGCGCGATTGCCGCATCGCACGGCATCGGCCTGGAAGTGGCCTGTCAGGGCTATCTCCATGCCCAGGTGTCGCAATATATTTCGGCCGCGATCCGGCTGTCGCTGGCAGGGCAGGTGGCAGGGCTTGCCGTGCTTTCCGGTCTGGAGCAGCCGATCCTCGACCAGGCGGCGCGGGCGGCGGCATCGACGCCGGATGATCTCGGCGGCTGCGCCTTCAGCGCCGATATCGCCGCGCTACGCCATGAGAACCAGCATTCACGGCTGTTCCGGTCGTAACGTAAGAGGTAGACGATGAAATCCGAAAACGGTCCCCTCAGGGTCGGCATTGGCGGCCCGGTCGGCTCCGGCAAGACCGCGCTCACCGAAAAACTGTGCAAGGCGATGAGCCGCGACTATTCCGTCGCGGTCGTGACCAACGATATCTATACCCGCGAGGATGCCGATGCGCTGGTGCGCATGCAGGCGCTCACCTCCGACCGGATCGTCGGCGTGGAGACCGGCGGCTGCCCGCATACCGCCATCCGCGAGGATGCGACGATCAACCTTCAGGCGATTGCCGAACTCAACAAGCGCATTCCCGATCTCGATATTATCTTCATTGAATCCGGCGGCGACAACCTTGCCGCCACCTTCTCCCCGGACCTTGCCGACATCACCCTCTATGTGATTTCGGTCTGCCAGGGCGAGGAAATCCCGCGCAAGGGCGGGCCGGGCATCACCCGGTCGGACATGCTGGTGATCAACAAGAAGGATCTGGCGCCCTATGTCGAGGTCGACCTTGACGTCATGGCGCGCGATTCCGAGCGCATGCGCAATGGCGGCCCGACCGTGTTCACCGACCTGAAGCGCGGTGATGGCGTCGAAGCCGTCGCCGCCTTCCTGAAGGAGGCCGGCGGGCTGTAGCTGTTATAGACGCTTCAGCGCCTCGATATCGGTGATCTCGATCGTGCGGCCGTGAACGTTGACGCCGAGGGACTTGAGCGCGCCGAAGGCCCGCGACAGGGCTTCCGGCGCAAGGCCGAGCTTGCCGGCAAGCAAGCTCTTGCGGCAGGCGAGCCGGAAGGTGGCCGGCGCCGTATCATCCGGACATTGGCTCAGCAGGTAATGCGCCACCCTTTGCAGCGCGGTGTTCAGCCGGTCATCTGCCACGCAGTCGATCGCCTCTTGCAGTTGCGTCGACAGCGACCTGGCCAGAACACGCGCCATGCTGCCATCGTCATTGGCCGCGATCTGGCGCACCTTGGCGAGATCGTAGCAGACAAGCGTTGCGTTCTCGGCGGCCTGGGCGCTGTAGCGGCAGGTGTCGCCGCTGAAGACAAGGTCGTCGCCGAAGGTGTCGCCTGGCCCGCAGATGCGGATATCGCCCTCGCGGCCCTCCTTGTTCTGTCTGAACAGCCGGATATAGCCGGTCACGACGCTGTAGAAATACCGCGCGGGATCGCCTTCCAGAAACAGCAGGTCGGGCGGCGCGGCGTTGATGAAACTGGCGCATTCCATCAGCCGGTTGACCGTCGTCATATCCATCGCCGCCGTCAGGCCGGTCTCGATGAATTGCGCTTTCCTGCGTTCGCTCACATTGAGGGTCGTGTTCATTGTCCCGCCTCCCATGGCGCGGCTATGGTGATGCGTATCCACGAACCGGCTCCTTTGCTTCTCGCTCACCGCATTCGGTCCGGAAGAAAGCGGCCGTTATCAGCTAAAATATGCCGGAATGGGGGGAAAAGGATTGATTTCAATCAAGCGATGAACGGTTCTGCGCGTGGTCTCCGGTGCGGGACGCCCGAAAACGCAAAAGACCGGCGTCATCCGCCGGCCTCCTGAGGTGATGGTCTCTATGGCGGCTCAGGCCATGCCGCGTTTGGAAAGGTTGTCGCGATCGCCTTCCAGGGTCTCCACCCGCTCCTCAAGCCTCGCAAGTTTGGCCCGGTTGGCCTCGCTCATCCGTCCGGCGGTTTCGGCGGTGTAGACCACATCGTTGGGGTCCGCCTTGCCGATGAACCGGCCGAAGACCCACCGTAGCAGCCGTGCCAGATCGTCCATGATCATGAAGAAGGCCGGCACCACCAGCAGCGACAGCGCGGTCGACATAATGATGCCACCGATCACCGCCACCGCCATCGGCGCGCGGAAGGACGAGCCTTCGCCCACGCCGAGCGCCGCCGGCAGCATGCCCGCCGACATCGCGATCGAGGTCATGATGATCGGTCGTGCGCGCTTGCGTCCGGCCTCCACCAGCGCCTGACGCCGGTCGAGCCCGTGCCAGATCGCCTCCTTGGCGAAGTCCACCAGCAGGATCGCGTTCTTGGTGACGATCCCCATCAGCATCAGAAGACCGATCAGGACCGGCATCGAGATCGGATTGTCGGTGATGATCAGCGCGATCGCCACGCCGCCCAATGCCAGTGGCAGCGAGAACAGGATGGTGAACGGCTGGATCACATCCTTGAACAGCAGGATCAGCACCGCCAGCACCAGGAACAGGCCGAGCATCATCGCGTTGATGAAGCTCTGCTGCATTTCGGCAAGAACCTTGGCATCGCCGCTTTCGGCCAGCGTCACGCTTGCGGGAAGGTCGGTGTTCTCGACGATCTCGCGGAACCGGGCGGTCGCCGGATCAAGCGCGACGCCCGGCGGCAGATTGGCGCCGATCGAGACAACGCGGTGGCGGTCGTAGCGCTGCACCGTGCTGACGCCCTCGGAATAGTCGACGTCGGCGACGACCGACAGCGGCACCATTTCACCGGATGCGGTCTTGATCTTCAGCGCCCGGATCGCGGCAAGGTCGCGCCGGAGCTCCAGATCGGTGCGCACCCGAACCGGGATCAGACGGTTGTCGAGCGAGATCTTCGCCAGATTGGCGTCGACATCACCCACGGTCGCCACCCGTACCGTTTCGGAAATCTGCGCCGGGGTGATGCCGAGACGGGCCGCGATCTCCTTCTTCGGCCGGATTTTCAGTTCCGGACGCGGCAGCGCGCCTTCGGAGGAAACCTTGTCCAGCATCGGTTCGGCCCTGAGCCTGGCCTCCAGTATGGCGACCGCCTGCTGCAGCTCCTCTTCATTGTCGGAGAGGAAGTTGAATTCGATATCGCGCTGTCCGCGGTCGTTGAGCTTGGTGATCCGAAGGTCGGGAATGTCGGCAAGCCCGGCCAGGATCTCCTGCTCGATCTGCCATTGCGGGATTTCGCGACCCGATGGCGGGATCTTCGGCAGATACTGCCCGATCAGCGGCAAGCCGCCAAGCATGTCGTTGACCAAAGCTTCGGGCAGCGAATGCGCAAGCTTACCGAGCGTGACGGTGATGGTGGCCCGGCGATATTCGAGATCGCCCAGCGGCGAGGAACCGCCCAGCACGGTGACATCCTCGACGCCGTCATAGCCTTCGATCCGCTCCGCGATCAGGTCGGTCATCTCCTCGGTGTCGGAAAGCCGCGCATTCGGCGGCAGTTCGACGGAGAGCACGATGCGCGAGGCATCTTCCGGCGGCAGGAAGCTGCCGGGAATGCGCGCCATGAAGAACAGCGAGACGGCGAGAACGCCGATAGCGGCTACCAGCGTGGCATAGCGCCACTTCGTGGTCCAGCGCACGGCGGCGGTATAGCCGCGCATGATCCGGCCGTCATTGTGCTCGGCGTCTTCCTTGTGCTTGTGCTTGGAGGGCTTCAGCATATAGGCCGCCATCACCGGCGTGATCAGGCGGGCGACGACCAGCGAGAAGAACACGGCGAAGGCGACGGTCAGGCCGAACTGGATGAAGTACTGGCCCGGAATGCCCGGCATGAACGAGACCGGCGCGAACACGGCGATGATGGTGAAGCTCGTGGCGATCACCGCAAGGCCGATCTCGTCGGCCGCCTCGAGCGCCGCGCGATAGGGCGTCTTGCCCATATTGATGTGGCGCTCGATGTTCTCGACCTCCACGATCGCGTCATCGACGAGAATACCGGTCGCCAGCGTCAGCGAGATCAGGCTCACCAGATTGAGCGAGAAGCCGAGCATATCCATGATCCAGAAAGTCGGAATCACGGACAGCGGCAAAGCGACGGCGGCGATCAGCGTCGCCCGCCAGTTATGCAGGAACAGGAAAACGACGATGATGGCGAGCAGCGCGCCTTCGTACAGCGTGTCCATCGCGGCGGTGTAATTGCCCTTGGTGAAATAGACCGCGTCATCGATCAGCGAGATCGAGACCTCCGGATTTTCCGCGCGCACTTCATCCAGCGCCTCGGCCACCGCATCGGCGACCGTCACTTCGCTTGCGCCCTTGGAGCGGAACACGCCGAAGGAGACGACCGGCTCGCCGCCGTGGCGGGCGAAGGTGCGCGGCTCCTCATAGGTGTCCGTGACCGTGCCAAGGTCGGAAAGCCGGGCATACCGGCCGCCGCCAAGCGCGATCGTGGTGTTGGCGAGATCGGAAACGCTGCGGCTGTCGCCAAGCGTGCGGATCGCCTGTTCCGATCCGCCAACCTGGCCGCGGCCCGAGCCGACATCGGCATTGGTCTGACGTAGCTGCGCGTTCACTTCCGAGGCGGTGATGCCGTAGCTTGCCAGCTTGTCGGCGTCGAGCGAGACCTGGATTTCGCGGTCGGCGCCGCCGTAGCGGTCGACCCGGCCAACGCCCTTGATGCCCTGCAGCGCGCGCTCCACCTTGTCGTCGACGAACCAGGACAGTTCTTCAAGCGACATGTTGGGGGAGGAAACGGCGAAGGTCTGGATCGCCTGGCCCTCGACGTCGATCTTGCGCACCACCGGGTCTTCGGCCGTGGCCGGCAGGTCGGAACGGATATTGTCGATCGCGTCCTTGACGTCACGCAGCGCCTCGTCTGGGCTCACTTCCATGCGGAACAGAACCGAGGTGGTCGAGATGCCGTCCGTCACCGTCGAGTTCAACTCGTCAACGCCAGTGACGCTTGCGATTGCGTCCTCGATCTTCTTGGTCACCTGCATTTCGAGCTCGGCCGGGGCAGCGCCCGACTGAGACACGGTCACGGCGACGACCGGCACGTCGATGTTCGGAAAACGCGTGACGGCCATGTCCTTGAAGGCCTGAAGGCCGAGGAACAGCAACAGGCCCATCGCCAGAAGCGGCGCGACGGGATTTCGGATCGCCCAGGCTGAAAAGTTCATCGCTCAGATCCTCAGTTGGACGCCGTGGCGGAGGCGGGAACCGGGTTGATGCGGTCGCCGGCGCGCACATAGGCGCCTGCCTTGGCCACCACCTGATCGCCTTCGGCAAGCCCGCTTGTGATCTGGATGGTTTCGCCGTCCTGAATGCCGGTTTCCACCTCAACGACTTCCACGATGCCGTCCCTGACGCGGCGCACCGTGGCGCTGCCCTGGCTGATATTGACCGCCGTCAGCGGCAGGGCGAGGTCGTCCGCCTGCTTGGTGATGATCTCGGCGCTGGCATACATGCCGGCGCGCGCGCTTTCCGGATTGTCGATGCTGATGAAAACATCGGCAAGCCGGGTGGCGTCGTCGACGATCGGCGAGACCAGCCGCACCGTTCCCATGATCGGCCGGCTGGCGCCGACGAGTTCGATTTCCGCCTTTTGACCGGCTTCGACCTTCATCACCGAATCCTCCGGCACCTGCGCCACGAGTTCGATCGCGCCGTTCTCGATGATGGTGAACATCGGACTGGCGGAACCGCTGGCGATTGCGCCGATACGGGCATTCTTGTCGGAGATCACGCCCGCGACCGGCGCCTTGATATTGGTGCGCTCCAGGCGCAGCGCGATATCCTCGATCTGCGCCTGCGTGACCGCGATATCGGCGTTGGCGACCGCGATGGCCTCGCGGGCCGCCGCGGCGCTGGCATCGGCGCGCAACGCTTCCGTTTCGGCCTGCTCCAGCGCGGAGGTCGAGACCGAGCCGTTATCGGCGAGCCTCTTGCTGCGCTCGAACTGGCGGCGCGCATCGGTCTGGGCGGCTTCACTCGCGGTTAACTGGGCCTTCAGTTGCGCCAGGTTCGCCTCGGCCCTGGCCTTGTTCGCCTGCAGGCTGCTCCGCTCCAGCTCCAGCATGTCGGTGCGCAGGGTCGCGAGCACCGCGTCGGCCTCGACCCGGTCGCCGATCTCGGCCTCTATGGTCTCGATCGAAAGCCCCTCCACCAGCGGCTGCACGAACACCTCCTCGACCGGGCGGATGGTGCCGGTCGCCAGCACAATTTCGGTGAGCGGCTTGACCACGGCATCGGTCACCACGATGGCGGGAAGGGAGACGGCCGGCTCGGCAGAGGCTTCCGCATCCGCGGCAAGGGAGGGTGCGGCGACAAGTGCAAGAAGCACGGCGGTCGCGGCGGCAAGGCGGGTCGGTTTCGGCATGTAAATTACCCCAGTCGGCCGGGAGGAGGCCGGTTCCTCATGAGCAGTCGTTCCGTCCGATGGCGGGTGCTCAAGCTCGTTTACGTGTCGCGCCGGGCGGTCGGATTGCCGCCATGGCAAAAACTCAATCTGGCGATCGCGAGAGCGGCCCTCGGGGCATGCGTCGTCGCCTCGTGCGGCAGTTCGTCATAAACCCGGCATTTTTCAAGATGGCCACGCGCATTAGGCCGCATTAATTGAACCGAGTGGTTCGATTTAAAGCCGATCTGGTGCAAAAATGCAATACGCGCGACACCGGAACGATGCCGCGCGTATCGATTTCGGTTAAAATCAGGTCTTAGTTGGAAAGCGCCGCGTCGGTGATTTCCAGCGTATAGGCGCCTTCCGGCTCCTTGGTGATGACCGGATCTGAGCCGCCGCCGAGCAGGACTTCGACGGTGCGCTGGTAGTCGGCCGGGTCGAGCGCGCCATTGGAGCCTGCGGTCAGCTTGGCGACCTCGCGCATCATCCGCTTCTGGTGCTTTTCGGTCTGGGCGCCGGTGTCGTCATAGTCGAGCACGATCTCGGCGGCTTCGTCCGGGTTTTCCTCGGCCCATTTCCAGCCCTTCATCGAGGCGCGGACGAACTTGACCATGTCCTCCTTGAACTTCGGATCGGCAAGATCGTCTTCCAGCACGTAGAGGCCGTCTTCCAGCGTCGCCACGCCCTCGTCCTCGTATTTGAAGGTGTTGAGCTGGTCCTCGGAAATGCCGGCGTCCACGACCTGCCAGTATTCATTGTAGGTCATGGTGGAAATGCAGGCCGCCTGCTTCTGCAGCAGCGGGTCGACGTTGAAGCCCTGCTTCAGCACCGTCACGCCATCCTCGCCGCCATCGGTCGGGATGCCGAGATGGGCCATCCACGACAGGAACGGATATTCATTGCCGTAGAACCAGACGCCGAGCGTCTTGCCGGGGAAATCCTCCGGGCTCATCACGTTGTTTTCCTTGAGACACGTCAGCATCATGCCGGAGGACTTGTAGGGCTGGGCGATGTTGACGAGCGGCACGCCCTTTTCGCGGGTGGCCAGCGCGGATGGCATCCAGTCGACGATCACATCGGCGCCGCCGCCGGCGAGCACCTGTGCCGGCGCGATATCAGGCCCGCCGGGCTTGATGGTGACGTCGAGGCCTTCTTCCTCGTAGAAGCCCTTTTCCAGCGCGACATAGTAGCCGGCGAACTGGGCCTGCGTGACCCATTTGAGCTGCAGCGTGATTTCATCGGCGGAAAAGGCCTGGCCTGCCCCGAGCATCATGCCGCCGGCGGCAAGCGCCGCGATAAAAGTCGATTTCATGGTTACGTTCCCCTATTTCGGCTTGTTGCATCACGACCGCCCCGAACGGACGGAGGGATGCCAGAAGGTGACGGCGCGCTGAATGAGCGCCACCACCCCGTAGAACGCGGAGCCGGCAACCGCCGCCACCGCAATTTCGGCCCAGACCATGTCGATATTGGCCCGGCCCACTTCCGTGGAAATCCGGAAACCCATGCCGACGGTGGGTGTGCCGAAAAATTCTGCCACAATGGCACCGATCAGCGCCAGCGTGGAATTGATCTTCAAGGCGTTGAATATGAACGGCCATGCGGCCGGCAGGCGCAGCTTGATCAGCGTTTGCGACCACGTGGCGGCATAGGTGCGCATCAGGTCGCGCTCCATGTCACTGGCCGAGGAAAGGCCCTGAATGGTGTTGACCAGCATCGGAAAGAAGGTCGCGACCACCACCACGGCGGCCTTGGAGGGCCAGTCGAAGCCGAACCACATCACCATGATCGGTGCGATGCCGACAATCGGCAGCGCCGAGACGAAATTGCCGAAGGGCAGCAGGCCCCGTTTCAGGAAAGGCGAGCGGTCGATCAGGATCGCCACGATGAAACCGGAGCCGCAGCCGAGCGCATAGCCGATCAGCACCGCCTTCAGGAAGGTCTGACGGAAATCGGCCCACAGGATCGGCAGCGAATTGGTGAGACGCACCCAGACATCGCTCGGCGCCGGCAGCAGGATCGGCGGAATGTCGAAGGCGATGACGACGCCTTCCCATATGATCAGGATAGCAAGACCGAAGATGACCGGCACGGCAAACCATGCCAGCCGGTTCAGCACGCGGTTGGAAAACTTCTGGCGCACCAGCCACTCATTGAAGGCCCAGCCGCAGATCCAGAAGAGAAACGCAAACCAGACGAAACCGCTCATGGCTTGACCCCCATGCGCTTCAGCACCGCAGCCTGCGCCACGCCGACGACCGCCACCAGGATGGAAGCGAGGATCGCCGCCATGAACAGCGCGGACCAGATCTGCACCGTCTGGCCGTAATAGGAGCCGGAGAGAAGCCGCGCGCCAAGCCCCGCCACCGCGCCCGTCGGAAGTTCGGCGATGATCGCGCCGACCAGCGAGATCGCGATCGCGATCTTCAGCGAGGTGAACAGATAAGGCATGGCTGACGGCAGGCGCAGCTTCCACAACACCTGCCGGTCATTGGCGTTATAGGTGCGCATCAGGTCGAGCTGCAGCTGATCAGGGGACCGCAGCCCCGAAACCATACCGACGGCGACCGGGAAGAACGACAGATAGGTGGAAATCAGCGCCTTGGGCAAAAGCCCGGTAATGCCAATCGCGTTCAGCACCACGATCAGCATCGGCGCGATCGCGATGATCGGGATGGTCTGGCTGGCGATGATCCACGGCATCATCGAGCGCTCCATCGTGCGGTTATGGACGATGGCGATCGCCAGGATGATGCCGAAACCCGAGCCGATGGCAAAGCCCAGCAGCGTGGAGGACAGCGTGATCCAGGCATGATAGACGAGGCTGCGCTTGGAGGTGATCTTCTTGTTCGCCGTGGTATCCCACAGCTCGGCCGCCACCTGATGCGGCGACGGCAGCACCGGCCGCTCCAGCGTGTAAGTCTGTTTCACCACCTCCGCAAAGGAAATCTCCTGCCCCGCGCGCCGCGCCTGATCGGTGACGAACTGCTTGTTCATGACGACGACGAACACGCACCAGATCGCCAGAATGGCGAACACGACGGTGGCAACGGGAAGGACGCGTTCACGCAGCATGGCGGTGTCCTTTGACATGGGCGCGGCCGAATGAAGCCTCGATTTTGAGAGCAGCCTGCCTGGATCCTCGGGTCAAGCCCGAGGATGACCCCTGAGAGAAAGGACGGGGAAGGGGGCACAACCGGGGACGCTTGATGAGCCGCTCTCTCTCTTCACCGGAAATTCCGCCAGCGGGTTTTGTGGCCTTCCCACCTCCACGGGCGTCATCCTCGGGCTTCACCCGAGGATCCAGGCGTGCCTCTCCGAGGTAGCATCCAGCAACATTTGTGACCGCCTCACTCATAACTATGCCCCGCCCTCAAGCCTTCGCGCACGCGGTGGGCGATCTTCAAGAATTCCGGGCTTTCGCGAATATCGAGCGGGCGTTCCTTCGGCAGCGGGCTTTCGATCACATCCGTCACCCGGCCGGGCCGGGGACTCATGACCACGATCTTGGTGGACAGATAGACAGCCTCGGGGATCGAGTGGGTGACGAAGCAGATGGTCTTGTCGGTGCGGGCCCAGAGCTTCAGGAGCTGTTCGTTCAGATGATCGCGGACGATCTCGTCCAGCGCGCCGAAGGGCTCGTCCATCAACAGCAGATCGGCGTCGAAGGCAAGCGCGCGGGCGATCGAGGCGCGCTGTTGCATGCCGCCGGAAAGCTGCCATGGGAATTTTTTCCCAAAATTGGAAAGATCCACCAGCTCCAGCACGCGTTCGATGCGCCGGTTCTGGTCGGCCTTGGTATAGCCCATGATCTCCAGCGGCAGGGCAATGTTCTTCTCGATCGTACGCCAAGGATAAAGGGCGGCAGCTTGAAACACATAGCCATAGGCGCGGTCGAGCCGGGCGTTTTCCGGCGTGGTGCCGTTGACGGTGATCTCGCCGGCGGTCTTCTTCTCCAGATCGGCGATCACGCGCAGAAACGTGGTCTTGCCGCAGCCGGACGGGCCGATGAAGGAAACGAAATCGCCCTTCTTCACCTCCAGATTGACATCCTTTAACGCATGCACCGGGCCATCATTGGTGTTGAAGGTGAGACAGAGGTCCTTTGCCGATACGACGGAAAGCGGATTTTGTTCGGTCATGCTGTGCTCCGGGCTTCGGCAAATCTTGCGGCGGCGATGGGAAACAGGTGTTTGCGCGTCAGCGCTGCCCGCTCCACCGTGATCGGGCCTTCAACCGGCAGCCATTTCAGCTCCTCGATCTCGGCCTGCGGCGCGACATCGGGTTCGCCAAGCCAGGAAAACGCCTCTGCTTCAACGATCATGTCCGCCTCGTTGGCAGCCTGTTCGCGGTAGCAGCCCTCATAGCGGAAATCATCGGCTCTGGCTTCGAGCGCCAGTTCCTCGCGCAATTCCCGCAGAAGCGCTGCAATGGGCGTTTCGCCGGCATCGATCTTGCCGCCCGGCTGCATGAAGGCGGTGGTGCCGCGCTTGCGCACGGTCAGCATCTCGCCCCTGTCATTGATGATCAGGGCGACGGCGATGCGGATATCGGGGCTCATGCGCGCCGCTCCCATGCAAGAACGCCCGCCAGCGCGATCAGCACGCCGCCGGCTATGGCCTCGATCCAGAGCACGACGCGCTCGGTGATGACCTTTGCCATCGCCGAAAAGGCAAGCGCATAGATCAGCAGCACGGGAAGCTCCAGCAGCACAGAGACGCTGCCCAGCACGATCATCTGGAAGGCCACCGGCCCGTGCGGGTCGATGAATTGCGGCAGGATGGCGACGAAGAAGGCGAGGTTTTTAGGGTTCGCCGCCTGCACGCTGATGCCCTTCCAGTACAGCTTCAGCGGCCGCGCGGCGATGCGGGGGGAGGCTTCGGTCGCAAGCGCCAGCGGGATATCGCCCTTCTCGCCGCGCCGCCACGCCCGCCACAGCGGCAGGATCATCCCGAGACCGAGCCATGCCAGATAGGCCGCGCCGACGATCTTCAGCACGTAAAACAGCGTGGCGCTGGCCAGTATAAGCGAGGCAACGCCCGCCGCCGACAGCGCGAAGTAGACCGCGTTGGTTGTGAGAATGCCAGCGGCGGCCGCCTGCGATCGCCAGAACCCCTGCCGCATCGACAGCCCGACCACCAGCAGAACGGCCGGGCCGGGCGAGAGACAGAGCAGGAATTCGGTCGCGGCAAACGCCGCCACGTTGGACCAGTCCATGGCTCAGACCCCGGAGCGCGGAATGCCGGAGCGTTCCACCTTGCGCGGCGCGACCAGCTCCTTCCAGGTGGAAAGCGCCGTGTTGACGGCGGTGAAGGGCTCGCGGGCGACGAATTTGCCGTGGCCTTCCTCGGTCTTCACCGTGCTTTCTTCGATCACCACCTTGCCCCGCGAAAGCGTGAAGCGCGGCAGGCCCTTCACATGCTTGCCTTCGAACACGTTGTAATCGATCGCCGATTGCTGGTTGCCGGCGGAGATCGTCTTTTCGCGGGCAGGGTCCCAGACCACGATATCGGCGTCCGATCCCACCAGGATCGCGCCCTTCTTCGGGTAGATGTTGAGGATTTTCGCGATGTTGGTGGAGGTGACGGCGACGAATTCGTTCATCGTCAGCCGGCCCGTTGCCACACCATAGGTCCACAGCATCGGCAGCCGGTCCTCCAGCCCGCCGGTGCCGTTCGGGATCTTGGTGAAATCGCCGATGCCGGTGCGCTTCTGCTCGGTGGTGAAGGCGCAATGGTCGGTGGCGACACAGGAGAGCGAACCCGCCTGCAGCCCGGCCCAGAGACTGTCCTGATGCTGCTTGTTGCGGAATGGCGGCGACATCACCCGGCGGGCGGAATGGTCCCAGTCCTTGTCGAAATATTCGCTCTCGTCCAGCGTCAGGTGCTGGATCAGCGGCTCGCCATAGACCCGCATACCCTTCTGGCGGGCGCGGCGGATCGCCTCGTGGCTCTGCTCACAGGAGGTATGCACCACATAGAGCGGCACGCCGGCCATGTCGGCGATCATGATGGCGCGGTTGGTGGCCTCGCCTTCCACTTCGGGGGGCCGAGAATAGGCATGGCCTTCCGGCCCGTCATTGCCCTCGGCAAGCAGCTTCGCCTGCATGCTCGCCACCACATCGCCGTTTTCGGCATGGACCAGCGGCAGCGCGCCCAGTTCGGCGCAGCGCTGGAACGAGGCATACATCTCGTCGTCATTCACCATCAGCGCGCCCTTGTAGGCCATGAAGTGCTTGAACGTGTTGATGCCCTTTTCCTTGACGATGGTTTCCATCTCCTCGAACACCTGTTTGTCCCACCAGGTGATCGCCATGTGGAAGGAATAGTCGCAGTTCGCCAGCGTCGACTTGTTGTCCCAGCGTTGCAGGGCATCGAGCAGCGACTGGCCGGGATCGGGCAGACAGAAATCGACAACCATCGTGGTGCCGCCGGCAAGGCCCGCGCGGGTGCCGCTTTCGAAATTGTCGCTGGAATAGGTGCCCATGAACGGCATTTCGAGATGGACATGCGGATCGATGCCGCCCGGCATGACATAGCAGCCGGTGGCGTCCAGCGTCTCATCGCCGGAAAGATCGGGACCGATTTCGACAATCGTGCCGCCCTCGATCTTCACATCGGCCTTGTAGGTGAGGTCCGCGGTCACGACCGTGCCGCCCTTGATGACTGTGCTCATAACTGTTCCCTTCATGCTTTCAACGGGCGGTTTTCCGCTTCTCGTTTTTTAGGTTCATTTGATCCGCCATTTTGGCCGCGGCGGAATGTTGTCTTCAAGCCCCCTTGGCGCGCCCGAGGGATTCGGCCTGTTCACGCCGCGGCTTTTCGCCGGCCCGGTGAGCTTCTGTGGTGCGGTATCGGCGGTGACCGAGGAGGCGGGCTTTGCGCCGATGAAACCGCGGGAGCGGAGCGGAGGCTTTTGCGTGGATTTCATTGCACTTGCTCCGTGGCGGGTGAGAAACGGGTGAGGTCGCAGACTTCCGTCAGGCGGTCTTCGAGAATGGCGACGATGGTTTCGAGGACGTCGTCCCTTTGCCGGAGCACTTCTTTATTCCAGAATCGTATCACCGAAAATCCTGCCCTGTTGATAAATCGTGTCCTCTCCACATCACGTATATTCTCGGCATGTTGCGCGCCATCCAGTTCAACGACAAGCGCTTTTTCGCGACAGGCGAAGTCAGCGATATAGCGGCCGATCGGGTATTGCCGAACAAACTTGAAGCCATTCAGATTGCGGTTTCTGATCTCGCGCCAGAGCGCTTTCTCTGCATCCGTCTCATTGCGACGAAGTGTGCGTGCGAACTGGGTGCGTGTGCTTGGCATGGCCCCCCTCATCCGGCCTTCGGCCACCTTCTCCCCTCAGGGGAGAAGGGGCGGCGCTTCGCGTCTCGGACAGTGATTGCGATGGTATTCAGAGAGCGCCCCACGCTCCCCCTCTCCCCCTGGGGAGAGGGTGGCGCGGATGCGCCGGGTGAGGGTGCGGCGCCTGCCGTCATTCCACAATCTCCGCCGTCTTCAGCACCGCCCTCAGCAGCACATCCGCCCCGGCGACCGCCCATTCCTTCGAAATTTCCTCGGCCTCATTGTGCGAAAGCCCATCCACACAGGGGCACATGACCATGGTGGCGGGCGCCACCTTGGCGGCCCAGCAGGCGTCGTGGCCGGCGCCGGAGACGATGTCCATATGGCTGTAGCCGAGTTCGATGGCTGCCTCGCGGACATTGCCGACGAGTTCGGGATCGAAGGTGACGGGGTCGAAATGGCCGACGGCTTCCACCGAACAGCCAACGCCGAGCGCCTCGCAGATTTCGGCCGCCTGCTTCTCGATCTCGGCCCGCATGCCATCAAGCTTGTCCTGGTCGACGGTGCGGATATCGACGGTGAAGGTTATGGTGCCGGGCAGCACGTTGCGGGAGTTCGGCTTGAACACCATCTGGCCCACGCCGCCGACGGCATTGGGCTGGGCGTCCATCGCCACCTTCTGCACCATCTCCAGAATGCGCGCCATGGCAAGGCCGGCATTGACGCGCATCGCCATCGGCGTCGAGCCGGTGTGCGCTTCCTTGCCCGTCAGCGTGAATTCCAGCCACCACAGGCCCTGACAGTGGGTGACGACGCCGATCTGCTTTTCCTCGGCCTCAAGGATCGGGCCCTGCTCGATATGGTATTCGTAATAGGCGTGCATCTTGCGCGCGCCGACCTCTTCGTCGCCGACCCAGTCGATCCGCTTCAGCTCTTCACCATAGCTTTTTCCCTCGTGGTCCTTGCGGCCATAGGCATAATCGAGGGTCAGCTCACCGGCGAACACGCCGGACGCCATCATCGCCGGCGCAAACCGCGCGCCCTCCTCATTGGTCCAGTTGGTGACCACGATCGGGTGTTTTGTCTTGATGTCGAGGTCGTTGAGCGTGCGCACCAGTTCGAGCGCTGACAGCACGCCGAGCACGCCGTCATATTTGCCGCCGGTCGGCTGGGTGTCGAGGTGGCTGCCGACGTAGACAGGGAGCGCATCCGGGTCGGTGCCGGCGCGGGTCATGAACATCGTGCCCATCTTGTCGACGCCCATGGAAAGCCCGGCTTCGTCGCACCAGCTCTTGAACAGCGCGCGACCCTCGGCATCGGCATCCGTCAGCGTCTGGCGGTTGTTGCCGCCGGCAATGCCGGGGCCGATCTTCGCCATCTCCATCAGCGCGTCCCAAAGGCGGTCGCCATTGATCCGCATGTTCTCGCCTGCCGCCATTTTCTGCTCCCCTGGCTCTGTTCCCATTTGCGCCCTTACGGCGTCTGTGGTGTTTTTGACCGGTTGGTAAACTTTACAGCTTCCATCGCAAGGCTCAAGAGATCAAAATGAAATTCGGCGGCAAATTTGGAAGAAATTGCCTAAGTTTTTGGCGTGAATTGATTTTGGGCAGAAACAGTCTATGGAATGCTGGGCGGAACGAGAAGAAAGCGGGCGAAAATGACGGCACGGGCGGCGAAGACGCAGAGGCGCACACGCATCCAGGTTGCGAAGGAAGAAGTGATTCTCGAAGCGGCCCTTGACGTGTTTTCGGCAAATGGTTTCCGCGGCGCGACCGTGGACCAGATCGCCGAGGCCGCCGGCATGTCCAAGCCCAACGTGCTCTATTATTTCCGCTCCAAGGAAGCGATGTTTTCCGCGTTGATCGCGAGTGTCATGGACATCTGGCTCGATCCGCTGCGCGTTTTCGACGTCGACAAGGATCCGGAGGCGGAGCTGCGCTCCTATATCCGCCGCAAGCTGGAAATGGCCCGCGATTTTCCGCGCGAAAGCCGGCTGTTTGCCAATGAAGTGATCCAGGGCGCGCCCAATACCGAGGCGTTTCTGAAGGGCGAGTTGAAGGATCTGGTGGATGAGAAGGCCAAGGTCATCCGCGCCTGGCAGAAGGCCGGGAAGCTGCGCAAGGTCGACCCCTATCACCTGATCTTCTCGATCTGGGCGACCACCCAGCATTACGCCGATTTCGATGTCCAGGTGCGCGCCGTGCTCGGCGAGGGGCTGGCGGGCGAAGGCCGGTTCGAGGATGCGGCGCGCTATCTGGAGACCCTGTTCGTCAACGGGCTGATCGTGCGGTGAATTCGATCCTCAATCCGCTTCCGGCGGGTCGGCGCTGACGTCAAACTGTTCGACCCATCGACGATCCCGCGCGAAGCGTTCGAAGGCCTCGTTGTCGAGCGGCGGGGCGAAGAAGAAGCCCTGAAACGCGTCGACGCCGAGGTCGCGCAGGATCCTTGCGTGTTCCAGCGTCTCGACGCCCTCGGCGATCACCTCGATGCCGAGCGCCTGGCCGATCTCGACAATCGAGGCGACCAGCCGGCGCTGGCTCTGGCCGGTGGTGATCGGGAAGACGAGCTGACGGTCGATCTTCAGGCGTTTCGGCTCAAGCGCGAGCAGGCTCAGGATCGAGGCGTAACCGGTGCCGAAATCGTCGATCTCGACATCGACGCCGAGGGCTTTGATCTGGGCGACGCTGGTTTCCAGGCTGGTGCCCTGCTCATCGAAGGAGATCGATTCAAGCAGTTCGAGGCATAGCGATCCGGGTTTCGGCGCGATCTCCCGAATGCTGTCCAGAAGTCCGGGATCGACAAGGCGCTGGGCGGAGATGTTGACGGAAACATGCGGCACGGTGATGCCCGTTTCACACCAGGCCTTGTGCTGGGCGGCGGCCTTGTTCAGCACCACCGCGTCGATGCGCGCAATCGAGCCGGTGGTCTCCGCGGTGGGGATGAAGTGACCCGGCGCCAGCATGCCGCGCTCGGGGTGACGCCAGCGCACAAGCGCCTCGGCGCCTTCGATTTCCAGCGTATGGGCTGAAATCTGCGGCTGATAGAAAACCTGGAACTGGTCGTTTTCCAGCGCCACCAGCAATTCGTCGGCAACCTTCTTGTTGGTGATCGCGATGTTGCGCAGCGCGGCGTCGAAAACCACGGCCTGGTTGCGGCCCATGCGCTTGGCCTCGTAAAGCGCGATCCCGCCATTGACCAGCACCTCGCGCATCGAGCTCGCCTCGTCATCCATCCAGGCAATGCCGACGCTCGCCGAAACACGCACCTGATGTTCGCCATATTGCAGCGGTTTTCCAAGCGCGCGGATGATCTCCTGGGCGCGGCGGGAGAGCTTTTCGGCATCGCCGTTCCAATGCGTGACCAGCGTGAATTCGTCTCCGCCGACGCGCGCCAGAAAATCCCTCGGTCCGGCGATGGAACGCAGCATGTTCGCCGCATGGCGCAGCATCGCGTCGCCGGCGCTGTGGCCGAGCGTATCGTTGATTTCCTTGAACCGGTCGAGATCGATATGCAGCACGGCGTAGGGTGGTTCGACGGGCGCTTTCTCCTCGCCCTTCACAAACGCGGCTTCGAGGAAGCTGCGATTGGGAAGCTCGGTCAGTCCGTCATGAAGCGCGTTGTGGCGCAAAACCGCCTGGGCGCGTTCCAATTCCCGGTTCTTTTCCTGGGTCTCGGCATTCGCGCGCTTGATGTCCTCATGCAGCCGGATGTCCTCGGTAATGTCCCAGTTGACGCCGACCACATGCGCGCGGCCGTCGAGGTCGCGATAGAACCCGCCGGAAACCTGAATGTGACGCACCGAGCCATCGTTGAGGACAATGCGGAAATCGCTGCGGAAATTCTGCTCGGTGGCCAGGAATTGTTCCAGCCGTTCGAATTCAAGCTGCCGGTCCTCCGGGTGCAGGTGGCGGGACCAGATTTCGACTCCGTTCCTGCCGCTATCGGGGCGCTCGCCGTAAAGCGCGTACATCCGCTCGTCCCAGATCGCTTCCCCGGTCTCGACATCCATGTCCCAGACCCCGATGCGCGAGGCTTCGAGTGCGAACTGCATGCGTTGCGACAGGTGCTGCAGTTCCGCCTCGCGGGCGCGGAGCATCGTGATGTTACGGTTGCGCTCGCGCATCAGTTTGGCGATGCCGAGCAGGAAGGCGATGATCAGGATGCCGATCGAATCGATCAGAAGGTGACGGAAAATGCGCTGGCGCAAGGGCTCCTTCCAGCCCTCGCGCGGAACCGCGGCGACTGTCCAGTTGGTGTTGGCGAGCGCGACCGTCTGCGTGACCGGGTCTCCGGCGAAGATGGCATCGCCGCCGGAAAGGATCTGCGCCGGGGCGCCGTCGTCCGCATCCTTGCGGATGGCCATTATGAGATCCGAGTGGAGGGCGGCGAGCGTTTTGCCCGAAAGCAGGCGGTCGACGTTTATAAGAGCCGTGAGGATGCCCCAGGCTTCGTTTTCAGGGCCGTCGTAGAGCGGATAATAGGCCACCAGCGCATTGCCGCCCTGCACCAGCGGTATCGGTCCGTCGATGACGGGTTCGCGGGTCAGCAGCGCCTTTTCGATGGCGGCCATCTGATCGGGGCGGTCGGCGTAGTTGAGGCCGATGGCCTCCCGGTTCTCGGCGAAGGGATAGACCATTTCGATGGTCATGTCGCGCGCGAGCGCCAGGCTCACCAGTGCCGAATCCTGCGCCAGCAGCTTGGTGGCCAGAGCCTCGAACCGGCGCGGCGAAATTTCCGGCTCGAGCGAAATCGCGAGTCCGAGCCCTTCCGCCAGCGTCAGGTTTTCCCGGATGCCGGCCGTTACCCTTGTGCTGGAGAGAGCGACCTTCTCCGCGGTCTGCAGTCGAAGATTGCGGGTGAAGTCGGAATCCAGCGCGCGGTTGGTGAAATACATCGAGGCAAGCACCAGCGCCGTGGCCGAAAGGGCCAGTATGTCACTCGGGATAATGCCCCATCGTCTGGCCCCAGGGGTTTTCGCCGGTTCTACCATGCCGTCCTGTCCATCTTATCCGGCAATAAGCATCGCCCATGCAATGCGGATAAATTGGGACTATAGATTTAAAAATTTAAAAAATAATATACAATGCAAATACTGGTAAATATTAATGATTTACATTCATGTATTTTCTTGTTCTCATTTAATATCATCTAATATGTAGTTGGTCGCGAGGAAAAGGCTCGCGACCCACTGAGTGATTCGCGATTTTTTACTTCGATGCCGCCATCGGATTGTTGGGATGCGTGGTCCAGTTGGCGTAGTCGGCCGATACAAGCTCGCCGGTGCGCTGGTCCTTCTCGCCGGGTGCGAGCGTCACCATGTCGATGCAGTTCTCGACCGGGCAGACATTGACGCAGAGATTGCAGCCGACGCAGTCTTCCTCCTTGACCATGAAATGGCGTTCGCCGTCGACCATGGCCGTGATCGCCTGGTGCGAGGTGTCCTCGCAGGCGATGTGACAGCGGCCGCATTTGATGCAGAGGTCCTGGTCGATGCGGGCCTTGGTGATGGAATTGAGGTTCAGATACTGCCAGTCGGTGACGTTGGGCACCGCGCGACCGGAAAGCTCGTCAAGCGTGCGGAAGCCCTTGGCGTCCATATAGGCCGAAAGGCCGGAGATCATCTCCTTGACGATCTTGAAGCCATAGGTCATCGCCGCGGTGCAGACCTGAACATTGCCTGCGCCGAGCACCATGAATTCGGCCGCATCGCGCCAGGTGGTGACCCCGCCGATGCCGGAAATCGGCAGGCCGGCGGTTTCCGGATCGCGGGCGATTTCGGCCACCATGTTGAGCGCGATCGGCTTGACCGCCGGACCGCAATAGCCGCCATGGGTGCCCTTGCCGCCGACTGTCGGGTTCGGCGCGAAATTGTCGAGGTCGACGGAAACGATCGAATTGATCGTGTTGATCAGCGACACCGCGTCGGTTCCGCCGCGGTGCGCCGCGCGGGCTGACTGGCGGATGTCGGTGATGTTGGGCGTCAGCTTGGTGATCACCGGCATGCGGGTATATTGCTTGCACCAGCGCACCACCATCTCGACATATTCCGGCACCTGCCCGACGGCAGCGCCCATGCCGCGCTCGGACATGCCGTGGGGACAGCCGAAATTGAGCTCGATGCCGTCCGCGCCGGTCTCTTCGACCAGCGGCAGGATCGCCTTCCAGCTTTCCTCCTCGCAGGGCACCATGATCGAGACCACGATGGCGCGATCCGGCCAGCGGCTCTTGACTTCCTTGATCTCGCGCAGGTTCAGATAGAGATCGCGGTCGGTGATGAGCTCGATATTGTTGAGGCCGAGCAGGCGGCGGTCGGCACCCCAGATCGCGCCATAACGCGGGCCGTTGACGTTGACGACCGGCGGGCCTTCCTCGCCGAGCGTCTTCCACACCACGCCGCCCCAGCCTTCACGGAAGGCGCGCTCGACATTATAGGCCTTGTCCGTCGGCGGCGCGGAGGCGAGCCAGAATGGATTGGGCGATTTGATGCCGACGAAATTGTTTGTGAGATCAGCCATTGTCTTCTCTCCTCAGGCCACGGCGCTTGCCAGCGGCGCTTCGCCCGCCAGGACATGATTGATGGAAATCGCGGCGTCTCGGCCCTGTGCGACCGAGGTGACCGTCAGGTCCTCGCCCTTCTTCACGCAGTCGCCGCCGGCCCAGACATCGGGCAGCGAGGTGCGGCCTTCGGCATCGACGGCGATGCGGCCGTTTTCGAGTTTCAGGCCTTCCAGATGTTCGGTGACAAACGTCTGACCGATTGCCTTCAGCACGTGTTCGGCGGCGATCACGCCGGTCTCGCCGGTGGCGACAAGCTTGCCGTCCCGGACTTCGGTGTGCTCGAACAGAACGCCGGCAACCTTGCCGTCCTCGCCGAGAATTTCCTTCGGCGCCAGATAGTGGCGGATGAAGACGCCGCGCGAGGCGGCAAGCTCCTGCTCGAATTTCGAGGCGCCCATGGCCTCCGCCCCGCGCCGGTAACAGAGCGTGACTTCGTCCGCGCCAAGGAGCTTCGACTGCACGGCGGCGTCGATGGCGGTCATGCCACCGCCGAGCACCACGACATGGCTGCCGACGGCAATCTCGGAAAGATCGTCGGCCTGGCGGATCGCCGCGATGAAATCGACGGCGTTTTCGCAGCCCGCAAGGTCCTCGCCGGGGACGCCGAGTTTATTGACGCCGCCAAGACCGATGCCGAGGAAGACGGCGTCGTAATCGCGGCGCAATTCGCCGAGCGTAAAGTCGCGGCCGAGCATCTGCCCGCCGCGGATCTCGATACCGCCGATTTCCAGAAGATAGGCGATTTCCTTCTGGGCGAAATCGTCGACCGTCTTGTAGGCGGCAAGGCCATATTCGTTGAGCCCGCCGGCCTTGTCCTTCGCTTCCAGCACGATGACATCGTGACCGGCCATGGCGAGGCGATGGGCGCAGGCAAGGCCCGCCGGGCCCGCGCCGACGACGGCGACGCGCTTACCGGTCTCGTGGGCGCGGGTGTAGAATTGCCGGTTCTCGGCCATTGCCGCATCGGTGGCATAGCGCTGCAGCAGGCCGATTTCGACGGGCTTTTCCTCCGCCGTGTTGCGCACGCAGGCTTCCTCGCACAGCGTTTCGGTGGGACAGACCCGGGCGCACATACCGCCGAAAATGTTCTGGTCGAGAATGGTCTTGGCAGCGCCGAGCGGATTGTCGGTCGATATCTGGCGGATGAACAGCGGAATATCGATCGCGGTGGGACAGGCCGTCATGCACGGCGCGTCATAGCAGAAATAACAGCGATCCGCCTCCACCGCCGCCTCGTGCCGGTCGAGCGGAGGGTGCAGGTCAGAAAAATTGCCCTTGTAGGAATCGGGCGCAAGTCGCCCGCCCTTCAGGGCCGGGTTCAATTCTCGCATAGCAATGTTCCCCAATTATTGGTGGTTGTTGGGGAAATGCTACCGCGAAAATAAATATTTATCAAACGGTAAAAGTTTGACGGAAATCCGCCTTCCCCAGGGAGGACGAAACATGCGTCGCAGGCCGTCTTTCCACCGACATCTCCGTGTCATCCCCGTGCTTGACACGGGGATCCATAAAGCGTTCGTCGCGGGGCCTGGATGCCCGTGTCAAGCACGGGCATGACACATTTGGAGAGGTTGAGCGCAAGCGGCGAAGTGGCGAAAGGCTTGCTGCTTTCTCCATCCACACATTGCACCTTTTCCACTTGCTCACCCCGCCTGAAACATGGTGACTGTCGGCTTCGCAAAACTTACCGGAAGTCCGACATGACCAAATCGCCGCTGCTGATCGACCTCAAATTCTCCGACCGTGCCGCCGTCGTCGCCGCGCTGAAGGACCATTTCGCCGATCGCGAGGTCATCGATCTCGGCGCGGCGGAAAATGCCGGGCGCGATCTTTCCGATTGTCGCTACGCGATCCTCTGGCAGCCCGACGCGGACCTGTTTTCCCGCGCGAGAAACCTCGAGGTGCTGTTTTCCGGCGGGGCGGGCGTCGACAAGGTTCTGGCGCTTGAAGGCCTGCCGGCCGCGCCGCTGGTGCGCTTCGTCGATCCCTCGCTCACCCGCCGGATGAGCGAATATGTCGTGCTGCAATGCCTATACCACCTGCGCCAGGTCACCGCCTATCGCGACAGCCAGCAGGCCCGGCGCTGGCAGCCGCTGCCGCAGCCGGAGGCCGGCGCTGTGACGGTCGGGATCATGGGGCTTGGCGAACTCGGCCGCGATGCGGCGGTGAAGCTGAAGATGATGGGCTTCAACGTCGTCGGCTGGTCGCGGACGGCCAAGAGCATTGAAGGGATCGCGACCTTCGATGAAACGGGCCGCGATGCCTTCCTCGCAAGGACCGAAATCCTTGTCGACCTGCTGCCGCTGACGGCTGAGACCACGGGCCTTTTCAATCTGGCGCTTTTCGAAAAGCTGAAAAGCGATGGCCCGCTCGGTGCGCCGGTGTTCATCAATGCCGGTCGCGGCGGCTCGCAGGTGGAGGCCGATATCGTTACGGCGCTCGATCGCGGCATGCTCGGCGGCGCGTCGCTCGATGTGTTCGAGGCCGAACCGCTTTCCGCCGAAAGTCGGCTTTGGGACCGTGAAAACGTTGTGATCACCCCGCATGTGGCGGCAGACAGCGATGTCAGCGCTTTGTTCGCCCATGTCGAGCGCCAGATCGCGCGGTTCGAGGCGGGAGAACCACTCGAGCATGTCGTCGGTCGCGAGCGGGGCTACTGAGAAACGGAACAATCGGCGCGGCCTTGGCGTTTTTCCTTCAACTGAACCCGTAAGCACCGGGCAAGGAGAAAGCCATGGCAACGCATTTCGACCCCAAGGAAGTCCGCCCCGTCAAATATCCGGGTGAGGAAGACTATCCGCAGAACAAAGAAGACAATGGTGGCGTGTCGCCGACCGAAAGCCGGCATCTCAATCGCGGTCAGACGGTGATCATGATCCTGATCGCGATCATGGTTGGCGTCGTCCTGATTTGGGGCGGCGCGGAATGGCTGTTCGACACGCCCGCCGTGGAGTGATTGATGACTGACCCGAACTATACGAACAAGACCGATGAACGCGATACCGGCAAGTCCGAACTGTCGCCGAACGAGGCGCGCCAGTCCGAAAGGGGCCGCGGCGTGATCTATGTCCTCGGCGGCGGCCTTGTGCTGGCCATGGTGGTCTGGGGGGTGATGGAGCTGTTTGCGCCGAAGGGCGGAAGTCCCGACGTCGAGACCGTGACCGAGGATGCCGAACAGGTCGCCCCTGCCGCAGACTAGGAGACCGTCAGTTTATACGCGCCGTTTAAACTCGGTTTGAGCAAAAGCGCCGCCTCGCTCTGGATTTCCGATAACAGAGCGGCTAAATCATGGGCCCTGAGGGGCGCAAGACCGCCCTTCACGAATGACGCCTGAAGGAGCGGGAGGCGATGGCCAAGACCGATATTGCCACGCGGGTCTATGATCACAGCTGGAAGCTCGACCCGATCATCCGCAGCCTTCTGGATACCGATTTCTATAAATTGCTGATGCTGCAGATGATCTGGAAGCTCTATCCGGACGTCAATGCCACCTTCTCCCTGATCAACCGCACCACATCTGTCCGTCTTGCCGACGAGATCGACGAGGGCGAACTGCGCGCCCAGCTCGATCATGCGCGCGAGATCAGGCTCACCAAGAAGGAAATGATCTGGCTCGCCGGCAACAGTTTTTACGGCCGCTCGCAGATTTTCGAGCCGGAATTCCTCACATGGCTCGCCAATTTCCGTCTGCCCGAATATGAGCTGACGCGCCATGACGGCCAGTATCAACTGACATTTCACGGCCGCTGGATGGAAACCACGATGTGGGAGATCCCGGCGCTGTGCATCATCAACGAGCTTCGCTCGCGCGCGGCGCTGAAGGGCATCGGCCTGTTCACGCTGGACGTGACCTATGCCCGCGCCAAAGCCAAGATGTGGTCGAAGGTCGAGCGGCTGGCGGCGCTCGACGGGCTCAGAATATCCGATTTCGGCACCCGCCGCCGGCATTCCTTCTTGTGGCAGCGCTGGTGCGTGGAAGCGCTGAAGGAAGGCATCGGCCCGGCCTTTACCGGCACCTCCAATGTGCTGCTGGCCATGGATACCGATCTGGAAGCCGTCGGCACCAACGCTCACGAACTGCCGATGGTCGCCGCCGCCCTTGCCGAAACCGACGAGCAGCTTGCCGCCGCCCCCTACAAGGTGATGCAGGACTGGAACAAGCTCTATGGCGGCAACCTGCTGATCGCGCTGCCGGATGCCTATGGCACGGCGGCCTTCCTGCGTAACGCGCCGGAATGGGTTGCCGACTGGACCGGCTTCCGCCCCGACAGCGCGCCGCCGATCGAGGGTGGCGAGAAGATCATCGCCTGGTGGAAGAAGATGGGCCGCGATCCGCGCGAGAAGATCCTGATCTTCTCCGACGGGCTGGATGTTGATGCTATCATCGAGACCTACAAGCATTTCGAGGGCAGGGTGCGCATGAGCTTCGGCTGGGGCACCAATCTCACCAATGATTTCATCGGCTGCGCACCGCATCGCGTCGGCGGGCTGAAGCCGATCTCGATCGTCTGCAAGGTCTCCGATGCCAATGGCCGGCCGGCGGTGAAGCTTTCCGACAATCCGCAGAAGGCGACCGGCGATCCGGCGGAGGTCGAGCGCTACCTGAAGTTCTTCGGCTCCGAGGACATGGTCGATCATCCGGTGATGGTCTGACATGCATATCCGCGAAGGCAGGGCAGAGGATCTCGACGCGCTTTACGCGATCGCGCTTGTAACCGGCGACAATGGTCGCGATGCGAGCGCGCTCTACGACGATCCGCGGATGATCGGCCATATCTATTCCGCGCCCTATCTCATGGTCGAAGGCGGTTTCTGCTTCGTGGCAGAGGATGAGGCGGGAGTCTGCGGTTATGTTGTGGGCACCGCCGATACCGAGGCCTTCGCGCGGACGCTGGAGGCAGACTGGTGGCCGGCGCTCAGGAAGCGCTACCCGGAGCCGGATGCGCAAAGCCGCGCGCAATGGTCGCCGGATGAATGGCGCGCCCATCTGTTTCACCACCCGGAAATGCCGCCGCCGGCAGCGGTCGAGGCCTATCCGGCGCATCTGCACATGAACCTCCTGGAGCGGGCCCGCGGCCACGGGCTCGGGCGTCAGCTTCTCGGCGCGGCGTTAAGGCGGCTCGCCGAACTTGGGGCCCGTCACGTTCATGTCGGGGCCGGTTGGACCGAGGCCGGCGGCGCCGCGTTCTGGCAGGCCTCGGGGTTCGAGGTGCTGGACGAGAGCGAACGCGGCGTCGTCTATCTCGGCCGCGCGGTCCCTCCGCTCGATGGGCCGATACGGTAGGATTCGCTGGGGGGAAGGCG
The DNA here is from genome assembly GCF_053484295.1 of Martelella sp. AMO21009. Classification (NCBI taxonomy): domain Bacteria; kingdom Pseudomonadati; phylum Pseudomonadota; class Alphaproteobacteria; order Hyphomicrobiales; family Aurantimonadaceae; genus Martelella; species Martelella sp. AMO21009. The sequence continues at coordinate 15,522 of NZ_JBAKFR010000006.1, read as the reverse complement.
ACCTTATCAAAAGCGTTGGCCCGTCGCCGGTCGCGGCGTTGCGAAACGATCCGACACCTTTGGCTCTGTCATGCGTTCTCTCCTCATAAAGGGAGAACACATGTTTTTTGAAAGCTGGAACGGCATTATCCGCGTCCTCGTGGTCGGCGGAGCCGCCTATATTGCGCTGGTGCTGATGTTGCGGATCAGCGGCCAACGCACGTTGAGCAAGCTCAACGCTTTCGATCTTGTCGTTACCGTCGCGCTCGGCTCTGTTCTGGCAACGGTCATGCTCAGCAAATCGGTGCCGCTGGCGGAAGGCGTTCTGGCGCTTGCCGTGCTGATTTTCCTGCAGTTTGCCATCACCTGGCTCTCCGTCAGGTCGTCAACCGTAAGCAGGCTTGTCAAAAGCGAACCGGCGCTGGTCTTCCGCGATGGGGTCTTCCTCGAAAAGGCGATGAAGCGTGAACGATTGACAAAGGACGAGGTGCGCGCCGCCATCCGCTCGTCCGGCACGGCGGAGCCCGAGGCTATCTCCGCGGTGATCCTGGAGACGGACGGATCGCTCAGCGTCGTAAAGCGCCCCGAGGACCCTCAACTGGCTGGCGTTCCCGGCACCGAAAGCCTGTAGGTCGTCCACGCAGGTTTGTCCGCAGAAATCCGCATTCCGCCGCATTGACTTGGGTTGTCGCAGACCCGTAAATAGGTCCCGGATCAGGTTCCGTTCGCAAGAACGGATGAAAAGGGAACGCGGTTCAAAACCGCGGCTGCCCCCGCAACTGTAACCGTTGAGCCATTTCCACCACGTCACTGGACATGTCCGGGAAGACGGAAATTGAGGCGATGACGCGGAAGCCAGGAGACCTGCCCGATCCGGTCACCCATGCTTGAACACGGGGTTCTTGTTCAGGCGCGGTCGTCCGTCGCGGTGACATTCGAAAACGATGTTGCCGTGGATGGATGGTCGGGCCAAGCCCTCTCCCATTCCCCACGGTGCTTTTTTGCCGGCCGCGGCCGGCCCGAATGGGGATTTGACATGAGAGACTTTATCGCGGCCGGCATGGCCGTCGCCGTGCTTGCTTCGGCCGGAGAGGGGATGGCGCAGGATGCCGGCGCCACGACGGTTCTGGAACCCATCTATGTGACGACGCCCTTGCGCCGTCCCTCCACGATCGTGCAGTCGACCTCGACGGTCACCGTGGTCACCGAGGAGGATATCGAGCGCTCCGCCGCCGTCGACCTTCCCTCGCTGCTGAGAAGCTATCCGGGCGTCAACGTCACCACCAATGGCGGCATGGGCGCAAACGCGGGCATCACCCTGCGCGGCACCAATACCGGCCAGACGCTGGTGCTGGTCGATGGCATGCGGGTCGCCTCCGCCACCGGCGGTTCGACGGCGATCGCCAATATTCCGCTTGCAAGCATCGCTCGCGTCGAGATCGTCGAGGGCGCGCATTCGGCCCAGTGGGGCGCGGATGCGATCGGCGGCGTGGTCAACATCATCACCAAGGATGGCAGTTTCTGTGAAAACGGCGCTTCGGTCTGCTCCAGCGTGGAAACCGGCGTGACTTATCCCTGGGGCGGCTTCGGCACGCTTTCGACCCGTGGCGTCACCAATTCGGGCGTCGATTTCAATGTCGGCCTCTCGGTGATCGGCACGGAAGGCTATGATTTCACCACGCCGTCCAACTCCGTTCATGAGCCGGGCCGCGACGGCTTCCTGCAGGGCGGGTTCAACTATTCGATCGGCAAGGATTTCGCCTGGGGCCGGGTTTATTCGCAGGGCTTCTACGCCCGCTCCAATCCGCATTTCGACAGCGCGCCTTATGCCGACTGGATGACCGGCGACATGGTCTACGGGGCCAACCAGTCGATCCAGACGAACGCCGCCTTCAAGCTTGGCGCGGAATTCGACCACGCCGACGACTGGTCGTCGGTGTTCGAGATTTATTCGGCCTTCGACTATCAGAAGAATTTCCGCGACGATCATCCGGAAGCAGATACCCATTACGACACCAATCGCTTCGGCATTTCCGGTTCGACCACCAAGGAAATCATGGCGGGCGACGCGTCGAACATCTTCACGCTCGGCTTCGACGCCTATCGCGAAACGGTCGATTCCTCAGTCGACTACACCGAGACCGGACGCAATGTCGGCGCCTTCTACGGCCAGTACAGCCTCGAGCTTGATGCTCTGACGGTAAATGCCGGCCTGCGCTACGATGCCGACGAGCAGTTCGGCGGCGCGCTGACCTATAATGCCGGCCTCGGCTACGAACTGGTCGAAGGGCTGACGGCGCGCGCCTCGTTCTCCACCGGTTTCAACGCGCCGACCTTCAACGACCTCTACTGGGCGTTCGACGGCTCCTATGTCGGCAACCCCTATCTCGACCCGGAAACCTCGAAGAACTGGGAGGCGGGGCTGAACTGGGATTCCGGCGCGGGCAGCGTGGTCGACATCGTCTACTACGAGAACTACATCGATGACATGATCGTCTATGTGACCGATCCGGTCACCTATATCGGCACCATGGAGAACATTGAGGAGGCCAAGGTCAGCGGCGTGCGCGCGACCTATTCGCAGATGCTGCTCGACGACCGGCTCGGCCTTGATTTCGGCCTCGAATACCGTCTGCCGAAGAACGAGACCGATGACGAATATATCGCCAACCAGAACCGGCTGAAGCTGACGGCGGCGGCAAGCTGGCAGGCGACCGAGCGGCTCAATCTTAACGCCGGTATCGAATATGTCGGCAGCCGCTGGACGAACGAGTCGAACTTCAATCCGCAGCTTGGCGACTATACCGTGGTCGATATTTCCGCCAATTATGCCGTGGATGACTTGTCAAACGTCAAATTCGCGGTCGAAAATCTCTTCGACGAGGATTACCAGACAATTCCCGGCTATAACGCGCCCGGCACCACCGTGACGCTTTCCTACCGAAGGACCTTCTAAATGCCGCACCCGGCGCACGCCAAACGCAATGCTTTCAGCGTCTTCGCAGCGTGCGCCGGGTTTCTTCTTTTCTTCTCCGGTCCGGTCTCGTCAGCGCCGCAACGCGTAGTCTCGATCAACCTGTGCACCGACCAGATGGCGATGCTCGTTGCCGGGGAGGGGCAGTTGCTGTCGGTGTCCAGGCTTGCGGCCGATCCCACCATCTCGGCGATGGCAGAGCAGGCTGAAGACTACCTGCTGAATGACGGGCTGGCGGAGCAAGTGTTCCTGATGAAGCCCGATCTGGTGCTTGCCGGCAGCTATACGACGCGGGAGACGGTCGATCTCCTGAAGCGACTCGGGATCGCGGTGGCGGAATTCCAGCCGGAGGCATCGCTCGATGATGTGCGACACAATCTGGAGCGCATCGGCGTGCTGCTCGACAGGAAGCAGGCCGCGGCGGATGTGATCGCCGCGATGGATAAAGGCCTCGCCGATCTCGCCGGCACGCTGCCCGGCGAGCGCACGGCCGCACTTTATTACGCCAATGGTTATACCTCGGGCAAAAACACACTCGCCGGCGACATGATCGCCCGGCTCGGGCTCGTCAACATCGCCTCTAAGGCCGGCGTTGACAGTCTCGGGCGATTGCCGCTGGAACGGCTGATCATGGCCGCGCCGGATGTGATCGTCGGCGGGGACGCGGATTACGACGCCCCGGCGCTTGCCCAGGCCGGGTTCAGGCATCCAGCCTTCGTGGCGGCCACCGAGCGGAGCGACTATGTCGACCTGCCGAGCCGCTACACCATCTGCGGCGGACCTTTCAACGTCGCGGGGCTTGCCTTGCTTTCCGAACAACTTGGCGGAGGCGGTGCGGATGAATGAGCGCCGGCGCTATTGGCGGCTGATGGTCGGGCTCGGCATTCTCGTGCTGGCGCTGTTTACCGCCTCGCTTGTCATCGGGCCGGCGGGCATCGGGGTTCGCCAGAGCGTCGCCGGCCTGTTCGGTCGCGATGCCGCGTCCATCGTTCTGATCATGCAGGAAATTCGGTTGCCGCGCGCCATTCTGGGGTTGATGATCGGCGCCACGCTCGGGCTTTCGGGCGCGGTGCTGCAGGGCTATCTGCGCAATCCGCTGGCCGAGCCCGGTCTTCTCGGCGTCTCGGCCTCGGCCTCGCTCGGCGCGGTGATCGCGATCTATACCGGCTTGTCAGCGCTGTTTTCGCTGGCGCTGCCGCTGCTGGCGCTTGCCTTCGCCTTCGCCGCGGTCCTGCTGGTGCGGTTTCTGGCCGGCGGCGGGGCGCGCAGCCTGACGATCATTCTCGCCGGCGTTGCCGTAACCAGCTTTGCCGGCGCGATGACCTCGCTGGCGCTCAATCTTTCGCCCAATCCCTTCGCGGCGATGGAGATCATGTTCTGGATGCTGGGTTCGCTCGCCGACCGTTCCATGCTGCAGGTATGGCTGTCGGCGCCGTTCATGCTGGCCGGTTGCGTGCTTCTGTTCGGCTGCGGCCGCGCGCTCGACATGCTGACGCTCGGCCATGAGGCCGCGGTCAGTCTCGGTATGTCGCCGAAACGCACCGAGCGGATGGTGATCTGGGGCGTGGCGGCAAGCGTCGGCGCGGCGACCGCCGTTTCCGGCGCGATCGGTTTCGTCGGGCTGGTGGTGCCGCATATCCTGAGGCCGCTCGTCGGCTCGGTGCCGTCCAGGCTGCTGCCGGCAAGCGCGCTGGGCGGAGCGGCGGTGCTGCTGGCGGCCGATGTCGCGGTCAGGCTGGTGGCCCCGGAGCGCGACCTGAAAATCGGCGTGGTGACAGCGCTGATCGGCGCGCCGTTCTTCCTCTGGCTGATCTACAAGACGCGGCGGGAACTGGTCTGATGCTGCTGCGCGCCGAAAACCTCACCGTTGAAAGAGGCGGCCGCGCCATCGTGAATGGCGTCGATCTCCAGATCAGGCGCGGCGAACTGGTCGGCCTGATCGGCCCCAACGGCGCGGGCAAGACAACGCTTTTGAAGGCGCTGATCGGCGTGACGGCGGCTTCCGGCGCAGTGTTCCTGCAGGACAGCCCGCTGGAGGGCCTCAGCGCGAATGAGCGCGCCCGCCGGGTCGCCTTTCTGCCGCAGGACCACGAGATCGCTTGGCCGGTGAAGGTGCGCGAGGTGGTGGCGCTTGGCCGCCAGCCGTGGATCCAGAACAGTTGTTTCGGCGATTACGCCCGCGGCCAGATCATCGCCGAGGCGATGGCGCGTATGGGCGTCGAAACCCTGGCCGAGCGCACGGCCGACACGCTTTCCGGCGGCGAGCGCGCCCGCGTGCTGATCGCCCGCGCACTGGCGCAGATGACCCCGCTCTTGATCGCCGATGAACCGGTCGCCGGGCTCGACCCCGCCCACCAGATCGGCTTGATGGAGGTGTTCGTCTCGCTGTTGCGCGAGGGGCGTTCGGTGCTCGTGTCGCTGCACGATCTCGGCCTTGCCGCGCGCTGGTGCACCCGGCTGGTCATGATGGATGGCGGCGGCGTGGTGGCCGACGGTCCGCCCGCCGCGGTGCTGACGGCGGAAAACCTGCGCCGGGTCTATGGGATCGAGGCCTATTTCGGCAAAGCCGATGGCGGTCCGGTAATCATGCCGACCCGTCTTTCGCCGAAATAGCGGTGCGGAGCAGGCGGCGTCCCGTTCCTGCCGAAAGCGCCATTGCGCGAAGGCGGCGATTTCGCTAAGAAACCGCAGTTTTCCCGGCATGCGTCGAAATCTGGCTGTTGCGAGCCGGCCCAGCGACCTGACGGCGAACGCGGCATGGATGAGGCGTCCGGTTCCGGACGCCCTGGAATTTTGAGTTTTGGAAAGTCTTCAATGGCCCGCATCGTCATGAAATTCGGCGGCACGTCTGTCGCCAATATCGAACGCATCCGCAATGTGGCGCGCCATGTGAAACGGGAAGTCGATGCTGGCCACGAGGTCGCCGTCGTGGTTTCGGCCATGGCCGGCAAGACCAACGAACTGGTGGAGTGGACGCGCGAGGCCTCGCCGATGCACGACGCCCGCGAATATGACGTCGTCGTCTCCTCCGGCGAGCAGGTGACCTCCGGGCTTCTGGCGATCGTGCTGCAGGCGATGGGCGTCAACGCCCGCTCATGGCAGGGCTGGCAATTGCCGATCAAGACCGACGGCACCCATGGCGCGGCCCGCATCGTCGATATCGATGGCTCGGACATCATCAAGCGCATGGGCGAGGGCCAGGTTGCGGTCTGCGCCGGCTTCCAGGGCATCGGTCCGGATAACCGGGTTGCGACCCTTGGCCGCGGCGGCTCGGATACCTCCGCCGTCGCCATCGCCGCCGCCGTGAAGGCCGATCGCTGCGATATCTACACCGATGTCGACGGCGTCTACACCACCGATCCACGCGTCGAGCCGAAGGCGAAGCGCCTGAAGAAGGTGGCGTTCGAGGAAATGCTGGAAATGGCCTCGCTCGGCGCCAAGGTTCTGCAGGTTCGCTCGGTCGAGCTTGCCATGGTTCACAAGGTGCGCACATTTGTGCGTTCAAGCTTCGATGCGCCGGACGCCCCCGGCATGGGCGATTTCGAAAATCCGCCCGGTACCCTGATTTGCGACGAGGATGAGATTTTGGAACAGGAAGTCGTAACCGGCATCGCGTATGCCAAGGACGAGGCTCAGATTTCGCTGCGTCGCGTCGAAGACCGCCCCGGCGTTGCGGCCGCCATCTTCGGCCCGCTCGCCGATGCCCATGTCAATGTCGACATGATCGTGCAGAACATCTCGGAAGAGGGCACCCATACCGACATGACCTTCACCGTGCCGGCCTCGGATGTCGAGAAGGCCAAGGCCGCGCTTGCCGCCAAGCAGTCGGAAATCGGCTATGACGTGATCCAGAGCGAGACCGAGCTTGCCAAAATTTCGGTGATCGGCATTGGCATGCGCTCCCATTCCGGCGTTGCCGCCTCGGCCTTCAAGGCCCTGTCGCAGAAGGGAATCAACATCAAGGCGATTACCACATCCGAGATCAAGATCTCGATCCTGATCGACGGCGCCTATGCCGAGCTTGCAGTCAGGACTTTGCATTCCTGCTACGGTCTCGATAAATAGACCCTAAAAAGGGTGGTCGGTGAGTCCCGGTCACCCATGGAAGCCGAACGGACTTCCGCGAACGGGGACAGACTTGCGATGAACCACCAGGCATCGAGCCCGCGCATCTTGCTGAAGCGGCTGAGGGAACTGATGGCGGAGCCATTGGAGCCGCAGGACCGCCTCGACCGCATCGTCGGCCAGATAGCCGACAACATGGTGGCGGCGGTGTGCTCGGTCTATGTGCTGCGCGCCGACAGCGTGCTCGAGCTTTACGCCACGCAAGGCCTGAAGCGCGATGCCGTCCACCTCGCCAGTCTGCGCATGGGGCAGGGCCTTGTCGGCACGATCGCGGCGTCCGCCCGCCCGCTGAACCTTTCCGACGCCCAGTCGCATCCAGCCTTCCGTTATCTCCCGGAAACCGGCGAGGAAATCTATCACTCCTTCCTCGGCGTGCCGATCCTGCGCGCCGGCCGCACGCTCGGCGTTCTGGTCGTCCAGAACACCGACGAGCATGCCTATAGCGAGGAGGAGGTCGAGGCGCTGCAGACCGCGGCGATGCTGCTTGCCGAGCTCATTGCCTCCGGCGACCTGAAGAAGATCACCCGCCCCGGCATGGAGCTCGATCTTACCCGCTCCGTATCGCTGTCTGGCGATGCCTATGGCGAGGGCATCGCGCTCGGCCACGCCGTGCTGCACGAGCCGCGCATCGTCATCAACAATCTCGTCAACGAGGACAGCGACGCCGAGATCGCGCGGTTGCGCGCCGCCGTCGAGAAACTGCGCTTCTCGATCGACGAACTGTTGCAGCGCAACGACGTGCCGTCGGAGGGCGAGCACCGCGAGGTGCTGGAAACCTACCGAATGTTTGCCCATGACCGCGGCTGGGTCCGCCGGCTGGAAGAGGCGATCACGCTGGGGCTGACGGCCGAGGGCGCGGTCGAGAAGGTGCAGAGCGACACGAAGGCGCGGATGATCCGGCTGACCGACCCCTTCATGCGCGACCGGATGCACGATCTCGACGACCTTGCCAACAGGCTTCTGAGACAGTTGACCGGCGGGGTTATCGATCGCGACGGCAAGAACTTCCCCGAAGACGCGATTGTCGTGGCGCGGGTGATGGGCGCGGCCGAGCTTCTGGATTATCCGCGCGAAAAGCTGCGCGGCCTGGTGCTGGAGGACGGGGCCGCCACCAGCCATGTGATCATCGTCGCGCGCGCCATGGGCATTCCGGTGATCGGCCAGGCGACCGGCGTTGCCGCTCAGGTCGAAAACGGCGATGCTATCATCGTCGATGGCGACGACGGCGAGGTGCATGTGCGCCCGCTCGATGCGCTCGTCGTCGCATACGAAGAAAAGGTCCGGCTGCGCGCCCGCCGGCAGGAACAGTTTCGCGCGTTGCGTTCCGTTGATCCGGTCTCGGCCGATGGCGTGCGTTTCAAGCTGATGATGAATGCCGGCCTGCTGGTCGACCTGCCGCAGCTTGATGATTCGGGCGCGGAGGGCATCGGTCTGTTCCGCACCGAGCTGCAGTTCATGATTGCCTCGCGCATGCCGAAGGCCGCCGAGCAGGAATCGTTTTATCGTCAGGTGCTCGACCATGCCGGCGACCGTCCGGTGACCTTCCGCACGCTCGATATCGGCTCCGACAAGATGGTCTCCTTCTTCCGCGCTCAGGAAGAGGAAAACCCGGCCATGGGCTGGCGCGCCATCCGGCTTGCGCTCGACCGGCCCTATCTCCTGCGCATGCAGATGCGCGCTCTGATGAAGGCAACGGCGGGCGAGACGCTGCGCGTCATGGTGCCGATGGTCTCCGAAGTGGGCGAGCTGCGCGAGACGCGCGCGCTGATGGCCAAGGAAGTGCAGCATCTCGTGAAATTCGGCCATCAGGTGCCGAAAAAGATCGAGCTTGGCGCCATGCTGGAAGTGCCGGCGCTGCTTTACGAGATCGACGAGCTGATGGCCGAGGTGGATTTCGTCTCGGTGGGATCCAACGACCTCTATCAGTTCTTTATGGCGATCGACCGCGGCAATGCCCGCGTTTCCGACCGCTACGACACGATCAGCAAACCGTTCCTCCGGATGCTGCGCGATATCGTGCGCGCGGGCGAGCGCAACAATGTGCCGGTGACGCTGTGCGGCGAATATGCCAGCAAGCCGATTTCCGCGCTGGCGCTGTTTGCGATCGGCTACCGCGCCGTATCCATGTCGCCGACGGCGATCGGGCCGGTGAAGGCGATGCTGCTCGGGCTCGATATCGACGCCGTCAGCGCCGAGATCAACGCCGCGCTCGACGATCCCGCCAACACGACTCCGGTGCGCGCATTGCTTGAACGCTTTGCGAACGACCACAATATTCCGCTATAGACGGCATTCCGTTATAAGCGGTCGGCGCGCGAGCGCTCCATAAGAAAATCTCCATAACCAGCGGAGTGATCCCGGCGTGGCAAGGCTACCCAAAGACAAGATGCGCGAACTGGAACGGCGGTTCTCCGAGGTCGAGGCCCGGATGTCCTCCGGCCCCGACGCGGAAACCTATGTGAAGCTCGCATCCGAATATGCCGAGCTGGAACCGGTGGTGAAGAAAATCCGCGACTATCAGGCCGCCGAAAGCGAGCTTGCCGATCTCGAAACCCTGCTCGCCGACAAGGCGACCGACCGCGAAATGCGCGAACTCGCCGAAATGGAAATGCCCGATCTCGAGGAGAAGATCGAGACGCTGTCGGGCGAAATCCAGATCCTGCTTTTGCCGCGCGATGCCGCCGATGAAAAGAGCGCCGTGCTTGAAATCCGCGCGGGCACCGGCGGCTCGGAGGCGGCGCTGTTTGCCGGCGACCTGTTCCGCATGTATGAGCGCTACGCCTCTTCCAAGGGCTGGAAGGTGGAGGTGCTTTCGGCAAGCGAGGGCGATGCCGGCGGTTACAAGGAAATCATCGCCTCGGTCAGTGGCAGGGGCGTGTTCTCGCGGCTGAAATTCGAATCCGGCGTTCATCGGGTGCAACGGGTGCCCGAAACCGAAGCCGGCGGTCGCATCCACACCTCCGCCGCCACCGTTGCCGTGCTGCCGGAGGCCGAGGATATCGATGTCGATGTGCGCCAGGAAGATATCCGCATCGACACGATGCGCTCCTCCGGCGCGGGAGGTCAGCACGTCAACACCACCGACTCGGCCGTGCGCATCACCCACATCCCGACCGGAATCGTCGTCACCTCATCGGAAAAATCCCAGCACCAGAACAGGGCCAAGGCGATGCAGGTGCTCAGGGCAAAGCTCTACGACATGGAACGCCAGCGCGCCGATGACGCCCGGTCCGCCGACCGCAAGAGCCAGGTCGGCTCCGGCGACCGGTCGGAGCGCATCCGCACCTATAATTTTCCGCAGGGCCGGGTCACCGATCACCGCATCAACCTGACGCTCTACAAGCTCGATGCCGTGATTGCAGGCGATTTGGACGAGGTCGTGGATGCGCTGGTGGCCGATTATCAGGCCGGCCAGCTTGCCATGCTCGGCGTCGAGGCGCATTGAGGTGACGCTTTCGGAACTCTACCGCCAGACCGTCGACGCCTTCGCGGCGGCGGGGCTTGACGCGCCGCAGGAAGACACCCGTCATCTGGTGAGCGGCGTGCTCGGCCTGACGCTGACCGAGATGGTGACCGAAGGCGCGCGCGTGATCGATGCCGTCGAAATGCAGGCGGTTGCCGAAGCGGTCGAGCGCCGCAAGAACCGCGAGCCGGTCTACCGTATTCTTGGCGCGCGCGAATTCTACGGGCTCGACTTTTTGCTGTCGCCGGAAACGCTGGAGCCGCGGCCGGATACGGAAATTCTGGTCGAGCAGTGCCTGCCATTTCTGAAACGCCGCATCGCCGAGACCGGGCGGGCGCGTTTCGTTGATCTCGGCACCGGAACCGGGGCGATCGCGATCACGTTGCTCAGCCAGTGTCGCGAGGCCGAGGGCGTGGCGACGGATATTTCCGAGGGTGCCCTTGAAACGGCGCGCGGCAATGCCTTGATAAATGGCGTAGCCGACCGGCTCGGCCTTAAACAGGGTTCGTGGTTCGAGGCAATCGACGGGCGTTTTGACATGATCGTGTCAAATCCGCCTTATATCGTCTCGAATGAGATCGCGGCGCTTCAGCCCGAAGTTCGCGATTTTGATCCGCTGGCAGCCCTTGATGGCGGCGAAAGCGGCCTGGATGCCTATCGGGCGATCGCCGCCAGCGCAGGCGACCATCTCGCTGAAGGCGGGATCGTGGCGCTCGAAATCGGAGCCGAACAGAAGACGGCGGTGACCGCGGTGTTTACCGAGGCCGGTTTCAAACTCTCGGTTGCAGCAAAGGACCTCGGCGGTAACGACCGTGCGTTGATCTTCATCAGGGCCGAATGAGGCCGGAGACGGAGGCGGCGGCTTTTTGGCCGCCGGCGATAGGCCTGTCTAAATATTTGAAACTGCGCGGCGTTCCTGTCGCGAAAGATTGCGATTTTCCGGCTAAAACGCCCGGATTTTTTTGAAATCAACTAAAGAAAGGGCTTGGAATTTCTCCACAGGCGGGCTAGGTTGCAGCCACGCAAAACGGCGACTGAAAGAAACAGCGATTCGTCGCTTGGCCTCAGTCTACAGGTTTTCCGTCCAGTGTTGGTTCATTGTGACTTACCGTCTTTTGCGTGATTCAGGTCCTTAAATTCCACGAATGGCAGCGCTGAGATGCCCTGCCGGATGGACTATGCCGCCGTGTGTTCATGACACCGCTCGGCAAAGGGCGTAGCTCGACCATAAACAGAAATTCAGGTGAAGTTTTCATGAGGTCAGGACAGCAGAATAAACGCGGACGCGGGCGCGGCGGCAATAATAACAATTTCAACCGCAAGGGCGCCAATCCGCTGACCCGGACCTATGACAGCGCCGGTCCCGATGTGAAGGTCCGCGGCACCGCCCAGCATGTGGCGGAAAAATACATGGCGCTGGCGCGCGACGCCCAGAGCGCCGGCGACCGCGTGATGGCTGAAAACTATCTTCAGCATGCCGAGCACTACAACCGGATCATCGCCGCCGCCCAGGCGCAGATGCAGGATCGCCACCAGCGCGACGACCGCTCCGACAATGATGACAATGACGATAACGCCGCCCAGGCCAACGGCAACCGCGCCGATGATCGCAATGACGGCAATGATCGTAACGACCGCGGCGAGCGCAATGATCGTAATGATCGCAATGACCGCAATGACCGTCGCAACAATCGTCGCCAGGAGCAGGCCGTCGACGCCGACGGGCCGCAGCCGGTGATCGAAGGCACGCCCGCCGAAGTGATGGCCGAGGACGCCAACGGCCAGCCGGTCGACAAGCCGCGCCGCCGCGCCTCGACCGCCGCCCGTCCGCGCCGCACCAAGCGCGCCGCCGCCGAAACCGCGGCCGAAAGCGAAGCGCCGGCAACGGAGAGCAAGGCGCCCGCCGCCGAAGCTGCCCCGGAAGGCGAAGCTCCCAAGAAACCCGCCCGCCGCCGTCGTACGCCGAAGGCCGAAGCCGGCGACAATGACGGCAACCGCGACGCCAAGGCACTGGCTGACGCTGCTTCGGAGTAAGCGGGGGCGTCGGGCTGAGGACGCAGCCATAGGCTTCTGGCTTTCTTTAAGGGAAGCCTCTCCGTTTTCAATCTCTCCCCTTGAGGGAGAGATGCCCCGACAGGGGCAGAGAGGGGTGAACCCTCTCCGGGAGTTCGGAGCCTGCGGCTCTTAGGGCTTACGCCCTTTACCCCTCTCTGTCGCTTTCGCGACATCTCCCCCTCAAGGGGGGGAGATTATTGGCTGTGAGGCTTCCGGTTAACACGGACCGGAGCAGTCGCGGCAAACAAGCATATCGATTAAAACCGGCCCCGGCCGGTGGCGGAGACGAATGGCACTGGTGATTGCAATCGACGGGCCGGCGGCGGCCGGCAAGGGGACGCTGGCGCGCAAGCTTGCCTCCCATTACGGTTTGCCGCATCTCGATACCGGGCTGACATACCGCGCCACCGCCAAAGCCCTCATCGATGCCGGCAAGCCGCTCGATGACGAGACGATTGCCGCCGAAATGGCGGGCGCGATCGATCTTGCCGGCCTCGACCGCGCGGTGCTTTCCGCACACGAAATCGGCGAGGCGGCCTCGAAGGTGGCGGCGATGCCCCGGGTCCGCACGGCGCTCGTTGCCGCCCAGCGCCGCTTTGCCGAAACCGGCGCCGGCGCGGTGCTCGACGGGCGCGACATCGGCACGGTGGTCTGCCCCGGTGCGACAGTGAAGCTTTATGTGACCGCCGATCCCGAACTGCGTGCCAGACGCCGCTATGACGAGATTGTCGCCGGCGGCGGGACGGCAGATTTCGCCGAAATCTTCGAAGACGTGAAGCGCCGCGACGCGCGCGACATGGGCCGTAAGGACAGTCCGCTGAGGCCGGCGGACGATGCGCACTTGCTTGATACGTCCAAAATGGGTATAGAGGCCGCGTTTCAGGCCGCGCGCGCGATTATCGACGGGCAGCTTGACCGGAATAACTGAAATTGGCGGGTTTTCCCGCATATAGAGGTTTTCACAGCATCCACGCGCCGGAATGCTCTTTGCCGTAAGGGAAAGAGGGGTGCTCTGACTACCTGATATCAACACCAGCCACCGGCGCATCCGTGTCAGGCTTTTTGAGCCGGCACGTTCCAGGAGTTTCTATGACTGCACAAACCCCCACGCGCGACGATTTCGCCGCAATGCTGGAAGAATCCTTCGGCGCCAACAATGATCTGGCCGAAGGCTATGTCGCCAAGGGCCTCGTCACGGGCATCGAAAAGGATGTCGCCATCATCGATGTCGGCCTCAAGGTCGAAGGCCGCGTGCCGCTGAAGGAATTCGGCGCCAAGGGCAAGGAAGGCGAACTGAAGGTCGGCGACGAGGTCGAAGTCTATGTCGAGCGCATCGAAAACGCGCTGGGCGAGGCTGTCCTGTCGCGCGAAAAGGCGCGCCGCGAGGAATCGTGGATCAAGCTCGAAGCCAAGTTCGAGGCCGGCGAGCGCGTTGAAGGCCTGATCTTCAACCAGGTCAAGGGCGGCTTCACCGTCGATCTCGACGGCGCGATCGCCTTCCTGCCGCGTTCGCAGGTGGATATCCGTCCGATCCGCGACGTTTCCCCGCTGATGCACACGCCGCAGCCGTTCGAAATCCTGAAGATGGACAAGCGCCGCGGCAACATCGTCGTTTCGCGCCGGACCGTTCTTGAGGAAAGCCGCGCGGAACAGCGTTCGGAAATCGTCCAGAACCTCGAAGAGGGTCAGGTTGTCGAGGGTGTCGTCAAGAACATCACCGATTACGGCGCATTCGTGGATCTCGGCGGTATCGATGGCCTGCTGCACGTCACCGACATGGCATGGCGTCGCGTCAACCACCCGACCGAGCTTCTGACTATCGGCCAGAACGTCAAGGTTCAGATCATCCGCATCAACCAGGAAACGCATCGCATTTCGCTGGGCATGAAGCAGCTTGAAGCTGACCCGTGGGATGGCATTTCGGCCAAGTATCCGGAAGGCAAGAAGATTTCCGGCACTGTCACGAATATCACCGATTACGGTGCGTTCGTCGAGCTTGAGCCGGGCATTGAAGGCCTGATCCACATCTCGGAAATGTCCTGGACCAAGAAGAACGTCCACCCCGGCAAGATCCTGTCGACAACGCAGGACGTCGATGTCGTCGTTCTCGAAGTCGATCCGGCCAAGCGCCGCATCTCGCTCGGTCTCAAGCAGACGCTTGAAAACCCGTGGGAAGCCTTCTCCTTCTCCAACCCGCCCGGCACCGAAGTCGAGGGCGAGATCAAGAACAAGACCGAGTTCGGCCTGTTCATCGGTCTCGAAGGCGATGTCGACGGCATGGTGCACCTTTCCGATCTCGACTGGAACCGTCCGGGCGAGCAGGTCATCGAGGAATACAACAAGGGCGATATCGTCAAGGCTGTCGTTCTCGATGTGGACATCGAAAAGGAACGCATCTCGCTCGGCATCAAGCAGCTCGGCAAGGATGCGCTGACGGAAGCAGCCGCTTCCGGCGATCTGCGCAAGGGCGCGGTGGTTTCCTGCGAAGTCATCGGCACCAATGACGGCGGCGTGGAAGTGAAGCTCGTCAATCACGACGACATCACCGCCTTCATCCGCCGTTCGGATCTGGCCCGCGACCGCGACGACCAGCGCCCCGAGCGTTTCTCGGTCGGCCAGGTGTTCGACGCCCGCGTCACCAACTTCTCCAAGCGCGACCGCAAGGTCATGCTGTCGATCAAGGCGCTGGAAATCGCCGAGGAGAAGGAAGCCGTGGCACAGTTCGGTTCGTCCGACAGTGGCGCTTCGCTCGGCGACATTCTGGGCGCTGCCCTGAAGAACCGCGACGACCAGTAAGCCTCGCTTGCTTCACGAATAGAAAACCGCCGGGTGGCAACGCCCGGCGGTTTTTTGTTTGCCCTGATATCGGGTTTTAGAGCATCAGGCGCGATGAATGAATCGTATGGGATTCCGTTTTGGTGTGATT